>CAMRCV010000068.1 GCA_947041065.1 uncultured Mycoplasma sp. | reverse complement strand
TTGGTTTCATTGTTGCCTCAATATATGGTTGTTTGAAAAACAGAAAAACAAAAAAAGTGGTCACTGAACAAAAAAGATACTTTAAACCAATGGCCATTGTGTCAATTGTGATAATGTCAATTTCTCTGTTTGTCACATTGTTCGCTCCAATATTTGATCTTCTGTTCATATTCTCTTTACCGAACTTGCCACAAGAAGACATTATTAGTAGAGTAATGTTAATCGTTGTGTTATTAATGTTTTTATCACTAACATTCTTACCGACAATTATTGAAGATTATATTAATAAACGGAAAGGTCTTCCAATAGACAATGATGTTAAAAAAATAAATAATTAAATAATTTTAATTTATTTTAAAAACACTACTTAATGTGGTGTTTTTTTATTGTTAGTTAATATATAATTTGATTATGAAAAAACTTATTTCCAATTATTTAAAACCAGAGAATATTGATGATATTATTGGTCAATCTCATTTATTAAACAACAATGGCATAATCAAAAAAATGATTGAAAATATAAAATTATTTTCTTGTATTTTTTATGGTCCTCCAGGAACGGGAAAAACATCATTAGCTATTTCTATCTCTAATACATTAAAAATTAATTACGCGTTGTTTAATCCCACTATTAATAAAAAAAATGATTTAGATAAATTATTAGGACAACATGTTGATGATGATTATTTTGTTATCATCATTGATGAATTTCATCGCATGAATAAAGATAAGCAAGACATTCTTTTATCTTATTTAGAAAAAGGAAATTTAATTGTTTTTGGAACAACAACAGAAAATCCTTTTTTTGTAGTTAATCCAGCGATTAGAAGTAGATGCCAAATCATTCAATTAAAACAATTAAACAAAGCGGAAGTTCTTGAAGGTTTGATTAAGATATCAAAAAAATTAAAGATGAATATTGCTGATGAAGTATTAGAAATAATTTCTTTAAACACAGATGGAGATTTAAGAAAAGCGATTAATACTTTAGATGTAATTGAATCATTGTATAAAGATGTAGAAATTACCAAAGAGATCTTGAATGAAATTAGTCCATTAACTTCATCATTATCTTCAAATTATGGAGATGAATTTTACGACTTGCAATCCGCTTTTCATAAATCAATTAGAGGAAGCGATGTAGATGCTGCGATTTATTATCTTTCTAGATTAATTAAAGCTGGTGATTTAATTTCAATTTCCAGAAGAATTATTGCATCTTCTTATGAAGATATCGGTCTTGCTAATCCAACATTACTTTCAAGAGTAGTTATTGCAATGGAAGCAGTAGTCAAAGTTGGTTTTCCAGAAGCTCATCAAATTTTAGCATCAATTGTAATTGAGATGTGTTTGTCTCCAAAATCCAATTCTGCCTATTTAGCCATAAACAAAGCTCTCTCTAGTTTGGAAAATGGCGAACTATATCGTGTTCCCACTCATTTAAGAGACCAAAGCTACAAATCCCATGCAAAGTTAGGTATTGTCGGCTACAAGTACCCTCATGACTTTAAAAACTCTTGAGTCGAACAACAATATTTACCTAATGAAATTAAAAACAACAAATATTATGAACCGAATCATGATAGTAAACTAGAATCTAAAATGATTGAAATTTGAAAAAATAATAAATGAACTAAATAAAGCACTCCAGTTAGAAGTGCTTTATTTAATATTTTTTAAATATATCTTGGTGATTAAAATCATTGGTGGAGATGCCGGGAGTCGAACCCGGGTCCAAGGGTAAAACAAAATTATTCGTCTACAGTTTAGGTTATTTATATTTTACAACTATCTATTATTTAAATAAACAAAACTAATTAGAAGAGGTTGATTAAAAATTCTTTGGGCTTTAATCAAAATCCACCCGCATATCCTAAAATAATATTATTAAAGCCTAGGAAAGCGATAATAACAACTAGTTGCTAAATTAAGCGAATACTAGATTTGATTGGTTTGAAGAAAACGCAATGTTTGAGTAATCTTCGTTTGTTTGTTCTTTTCCGTTTATAAAAAAGCCTAAAAGTATTTATAGTCTACTACACTACTGCAAAATAACAAGCCTTAAACTTGTCGAAACCTTTACATCCCCATTTTTACAAAATACTTTTTAATCGTTTCTTTTCATCACGTTCAATTATGTAAGATCTTTTATCAGCTTTATTTCGCCCTTTTCCAAGACCGATTTCTAATTTGATATTTCCCTTATCTCATAACAATGTTAATGGAATAATTGAGTATTTATATTTCTGTTGTTTTGTTAAAATTTTGTTTAATTCACTTCTGTTTAAAAGTAATTTTCTTGCTCTGGTCTCATCACAATTAACTAACATATATTGTGATATATGCATATTTGATACGAAAAGCTCATCTTTTAAAAATGAACAAAAAGAATTTTTTAAATTTACATTATTAGCTCTAATAGATTTGACTTCTCAACCTAATAAAGACACTCCGCAAACATACTTTTCAACTATTTCATAATCAAAATTTGCAATTTTATTTTTACTTATAACTTTTGACATTTCAACTCATTTTAACAACTTTATTTTATCACATAAGATATATACTTTTTAATATCTTGATGAAAACATTTTATTCAGTTACAACAATAACTCCATCAACTTTACCTTCAAGTTTTGAAATAGAGGTTATTTTAACTGAAATAATATCACCGACAGTATACTTTTTATTATCGTTATACAATTGTAATCCATTATTAGAAAGATTATAAGGACCTTTAGGAATATTGGTTACATGAACAAAACCACAAACCTTATCTTCAAAATCAACGAAGATTCCAAATTTTTTAATTGAAACAATCATTCCCTTTTGAATATCCCCAATTTTACTTTCATAAAATTCAGCTTTTTTTACATCATAAATTTTACGTTCAATTGATACAGCTAGTTCTTCTTGTTTCGAAGATTGATTACAAATTAGATCAATCTTACTTCCTATTTCGCTAATGTATGCTTTATTTTTCTTGATAATTACTTCTCAAATTATTCTATGCAAAACTAAGTCAGGATATCTTCTGATAGGAGAAGTAAAGTGTGAATAGTATTGAGATGCTAATCCAAAGTGACCAATGTTATTAGAGTCATATTTTGCTTTTTGCATTGTTCTTAATAAAGAAATTTTAATTAAATCATCAAACCTAATATCTTTTATTTGTTGAATAGCTTTAGAGAATTCTACAGGCTTTCCTGAAACAGGTATTTTGACATTAATTTTTAAAATATTAACAATGTCTTGCAACAATGTTATTTTTTCAATACTTGGAGCTTGATGGATTCTGTAAATGCTTGGAACTTTTAGATCACTAACAATTTTGGAAACTGTTTCATTTGCAAAAACCATAAAGTTCTCAATCAAAATTTCAGATGATTTTCTTTTTCTAATTGAAATGCTTGCAGTTTGTCCCTTGTCATCAAGTTTAATAATCGGTTCTTCTATTTCGAAATCAATATAACCTTCAGAAATTTTCTTTTTCGAAAGAATGTCGGAAAGCTCATAAGATTCATGTAACATGTTAACTAAATGTTTGTCTTTATTAATTTCATCATTAGTTTTAAAATCTTCTACTTGGTTATATGTTAAACGGTGCTTGCTGTTTATAATTGCGGGGAATAGTTTGTGTTTAATTGCTGCTCCATATTTATTCACTTCTAATTCTAATGCTAATACAAAACGGTCTACATTAGGATTTAGTGAACAAATTCCATTTGATAAAACTTCTGGCAACATTGGAATAACTTTATCTATTAAATAAATTGAAGTAGCTCTTGAAAATGCTTGTTTATCAATTGCACTTCCTTCTTTTACATAATAAGCAACATCGGCAATATAAACTCCTAATTTAAAATTCCCATTCTCTAATTTTTCTACATGTATTGCATCATCAAAATCTTTTGTAGATTCACCATCAATTGTTACAATCATTTTATCTCTTAAATCGACACGATCGAATTCTGAAATATTTTCAATTGTTTGCGGAATCTCTTGCGATTCTTCTAAAACTTGTGGATTAAATTCATCATCAATTTCCATTGATTCTAAAAGTAAGTTGATGTCAGCATATGGCGTGTAAATACTTGAGATAACTTTGGTTATTTCAAGTAATATATGATCGTTGTTAATGTCTTGAATTTTAGCTTTAATAAAAGTATCATCTTCAAGCATTTCTTTATTAATAAATCTAAATCTATTTTTCACTTTAGAATTTAA
>CAMRCV010000067.1 GCA_947041065.1 uncultured Mycoplasma sp. | reverse complement strand
AAAAAGGAATTATTTTTTTGGTAAAAACTTCAGGATTAATATAACAAACTTTTTTATTTTTGGCAATCATTTCATTTCCAATTGCATGCAAGAGGTGCGTTTTACCTAACCCTGAAGACGAATAAATAAATAAAGGAGAAAAAATAACTTCCTGATTTTCAATAATCTTTTTAGCCCCTTTTATTGCAACCTGATTAAATCCACCTAAAATATAATCAGCAAATTTTAAGTTAACTTTAATGTTAGATTTTTTGAGTAAATCTTGATTTACTACCAACAATTCTGGAGAATTGGAAGACAGTTGTCTAAAATTCATTTTATCAATGTAAATTACTTTGATTTTATTCCCGAAAATACGTCCATTAACCAACTTAATGATTTTAGGATATTTAGAATTTATATATTGAATACTCTCTTTTGATGAAAAAACTACATAAATTAATTTCGGATTAACTATCTGTACTTTGGCACCTCGAATAAAACTTGAAAAAATTAATTGGTCATTTAATTCCTTTTCAAACTCAATAAGTAGATTTTTTGTATATAATTGATTAGTATTTGTATTCATATCCATATTTAATAATCTTAAACTAAATTACATTTACATTATAGAAATAAACTTTAAAAAATGAAAAATCTATGTATTCAACTATAAATAAAATATTTTTGTTATACTTTAAATATAAATTGTTATATTATTATTAATAATTAAATTACAACATTAGGAGAATGCTATGAAAAGAACGTATCAACCAAATAAAAGAAAACATGCTAAAACACACGGTTTTAGAGCAAGAATGTCAACACCAGGTGGAAGAAAAATTTTATCTGCAAGAAGAGCTAAAGGGAGATCTAAGTTAACAGTTTCTGATAAATAATGAAAAAACATGAAATTGTTAAAAAAACTCAAGAATTTCAAAGCATTATTAAAAATAAAAAACAATTAGTTTCTAATAATATGATTTTATATTATGTTAAAAATGACTCATTTCAAATTGGGATTTCTATTCCTAAAAAATTTATTAACGCTGTAGGAAGAAATTATTTAAGAAGACAAATAAGATCAATAGTTTCTGGTATGGATTACTCTAATATAAATTATAAAATAATTTTAATTATAAGAAAAGATTATATGAAGTTATCTTATATTGAAAAAGAGGAAGCAATAATAAAATTTATAGAAAGGTTGACAAAAAGGTAATTGTAAATGAGCAAACAAATTAAGAGATCAGATAAATATGATTTTTTCAAAGGTACATCTAATAATAAAAATTTAAAGAAAACCCCTAAAGAAAATTTTAAATTAGCTTTTAAATGAGTAAAAATTGGATTTTACATTTTCCTTTTGGGTCTTTCTTTGACTGGTTGTATTCAATCTATAGCAATTAAGTCATCTTCAACCACAGGTAGTGGGATAGAGTTTTATCGTAACAAAAATGATATCGCTCCTTTTGTTACAACTTACAAGATAGTTGATAATATCGATAGACCTTTACTTGATAAGTATGGAAACAACATTAGAGATGATGCTGGAAATTTATTATATGAGCAACAATTGGTGAGTGAACTTAAAGAAAATTATTTAGTGACAAATAATGATGGAACTATTGACTCTTTAAAAACACAAATCCATAATCAAACCAATAATGATAATTTATATGGTACATATGACAATTATTCTTCTTCTTTAAGAATTCTTAATGAAGACGGAAAATTAATTGATAACACACTAAATATTGATAGTGTTTCTGAAGCTGGTCAATTAATTAGAGGAACAGACGTAGATAATGAATTTTTATTTTTAAATTCAGCAATGTTAAATGAAATGAACACTTCAACTAGTTTAACATACAATTATGCAAATAAACTTTTAGAAATTCCTATTTTTATTCAAAAATTACCTGACAAAAAACCTGATGCAGAAGAAATCAAGAGCTGAGAAAACGCTAGAATTGGTGGTAAATTTCAAGCATTTAGACCTGGTGCGATAGATCCAGTAAAAGTAAATGAAAAAGGACAATACCTTAAAGTAGATGGCAAGACTCCTTTGGATATTAGTGTAAAAGCTGATATTGATGAAATTAATAGTTTTGAATATTCTTTCGAATTTGAAAAAATAGTTTTAGAAATAGATTTATCAAATAGCTTTGCTTCAGAAAAGTTTTCAAGAGATTACTTACAATCACTAGTAAATGTTGTGATGCAATTCAATCAATTAAATGAAATTGATAACTTGCCATCTATTCCTGAAACAACTGATCTATCTGTGACAGAACAAAGACTAAGTAATTTAAATGCTTTAGAGTCAGGTAAATATATTGTAAATGAACCTGTAACAACTCCTAAAGATTCTCAACTTATAACACCTTCTTTCTACGAAAACCTTAAATTTAGTAATCAAAGATATTCAAATGAAATGAGATTGGCTATATTGAATTATCAATCAAATATAGTTGAATTGTTAGGTAAGTCTGGTTATTCAATTCCAAAATTAAATTTATCTGGAGATGATGCCGATGCATGACCTGGAGTGAATACTAATCCCTTTTCTTTAGAATTTGGAGCTGGTAATAGTAATTCATATCAATTTTTAGCAAGCGGATCTTTGGTTGGTCAAAAACCAATTGTAAGTTGATCAGATGCGTGAGGATTAGGACCATTTTATGGTTTTGTAGTATATCCTCTTTCATATTTAGTTAACTCATTGGTAGGATCGCTTCCAGCACACTTAGGTGGTGGAGTAGCGCTATTATCAATTGTGATTTCAGTTATTCTAGCTAGAATGCTAACTCTATTGTTAACATATAAATCTGTATTCTCTCAAGCGAAACAACAAACCTTAGCTCCTAAAAAAGCAAAAATTGATGCTAAATATGCTGCCTATAAAGGTAACAAGCAAATGGAACAGAAAAAGAGACAAGAAACATCTGAGCTTTATAAAAAGAATAACATCAACATGTTAACTCCTCTTCTTTCCACTCTTGTATCAATGCCAATATTTTTATCAATGTGAAGAATTATTCAAGGTATTCCTTTTATAAAATCAACATCACTTTGAGGGATTAACTTTTCCCAAACTTCTTGGCGGGAACTCTTCGCAGGAGAATGGCAATATTTGTTCTTAATAATATTGGCGGTAGTCGTACAAGCAGGATCTCAATTCTTACCTAGGTATCTAAATAAGAAAAGAATGAATGAGCGTTCTAACGTCGCAGAAAAAGCAGCAATGAAAAAAGCGAACAGGACTCAAAATATTATCATGGTTATCTTTATATTCATGGCTATTATATTTGAAGCTGGAGTTCAAATTTATTGAATTGTTGGTGGTATCTGAACAATGCTCCAAACATTATTAATTCATCATGTTCAGAAGACGAAATTCTTCCGAGAAAAATTAATAAAATATGTTTAAATGAATCAACACTGATTATAAGTGTTGATTTTTTTTAACTAATTTACACCTTGATTAAGGTATTCACATAAAAATACTTCTCAATACTATATAATTGTTTAAATGAAAAAAAACAAAATTGTCAAAAATCCTAATATTAAAACAAATTACAAAGAATCATGATTATTTTTCTTAGGTTATTATAAAAAAAATAAAAAATGAACAATCTCAATAGCACTTATTTCTGTTTTGATTTCTTTGACAACAATTAGTTTGCCATTTTTATCTTCTTTAATATCATCCTCAGCAGATGATAATAATATTGAAATGATTATTCAATTATCTTTAATCTTGGTGGGAATATCTTTAATCAAAATATTTCTTTATTTCTTTTTAAATTATATTGGCGGAATTTTTGAAGTCAAGATTGAAAAACATATAAGATCTGAAATGATGGATAAAATACATCATTTGTCAATGAACACTTTTGACAATACACCAATCGGAGTTTTTTTTTCCAGGATTTTGAGCGATTTAAAAGAAGCGAAAAGTTATGCTAGCAAATTAATTCAAAATATTGTAACAGTTTTCTGTTTAATAATTGGTGGTTTTTCTTTTATATTTTATGTTGATTGAAGAGCCGGAATAATAACACTATCTTTATATTTAATTACTATTGGTATTTATTTAATATTCAAGAAAAATTTAACTTATCATCAACAAGTAAATAAAACACTAAATACTTTTATGAGTGTAGGTCTTGGAGAACATGTACAAATGATTTCTGAAATCAAATCATTTAGTAATTCATTAACTACAATTGAAAAGTTTGAATTACTACAAAGTAATTATTATGAATC
>CAMRCV010000066.1 GCA_947041065.1 uncultured Mycoplasma sp. | reverse complement strand
TTTAATCAATTATTATTTGTCTAATGAATTTATTATTTTAATTTTTAAAGATTGTTTTCTTTCATAATAATTTACAAAAATATTTATTGGTATAACTATAAAGACTAAAGGAATAATGATTAATATTCTATATCATTGATTATCTCCATCCAATCAAGAACTTAAAAAAATAGCCATGAAGCAAACTAAAATAGGAATCACAAATGTCATAATTGACATTTTTAATATTTTAAAATATATTAAAAATAATGTAATAGTGACTACAACAGCGATAAAAGATAATGCTACCAAAATATTATAACCAATTGATAGTGGGGGAGTAGTCCCAAAATCTTTTCCTAAAAAAAATCATATAAAAAAAGAGGGAATTGCAACCACGAATAATGTATATGCGGGTTTTATCCAGCTTTTTGCACGAGTATTTAAAATCGAAATATCTTTCTTTTGATTTTTCTTACTTGGTTTATTTTTCAAGATATAAAGCCTTTAAATATTTGATAATATCTTTTTTATCAATTGTTTCTTTTTGATCAGAACCATAAAATCTTAAAGATAATTTATTCTCTTTAACTTCATCATTTCCAATAACCATTTGAATTTTAGTCTTCATAATTTGAGCTTCTCTAATTTTTTTAGACATTCTTTCATTTCTGTCATCTACATTTACATAAATATTTTCTTTCTTTAATAGATTGTAGATTTCATCAACATAATCATTTTGATTATTATCAACAGGAATTATAGTCACTTGTCTTGGAGACAATCAAAATGGTAGATTACCTTTTGTTTGTTCTAATAAAATTGCCAAGAATCTTTCATAAGTACCAATTAATCCCCTATGAATAAGAATTGGAGTTTCGAACTTACCTTCTTCGTTAATGTATTGCAAATCAAATTTTCTAGGTAATAAAAAATCTAGTTGTAATGTTGACATGGTTATTTCATGTCCAAGAACTGTTTTGATTTGAATATCAATTTTAGGTCCGTAAAAAGCTGCTTCACCTTTCATTTCAACATATTCAATTTTCAACTCTTTTAAAACTATTCTTAAGTCTTTTTCGGCTTCATCTCACATTTTATCATCATCAAAATATTTATCTTTATTAAGTGGGTCACGAACAGAAAAAGAAATATAATCAATCTCAATATTAAAAATTTTTAACGCCTCAGTTATCAATGCATAGTTTCTTTTAAATTCTGATATTATTTGATCTCTTTTAGCAAAAATATGTCCTTCTGTAAGTTGCATACTTCGAACTCTTTCCATCCCTGTAAGAGCTCCTGATTTTTCATATCTAAATAAATTAGATTGTTCAGAATATCTAATTGGTAATTCACGATAAGATCTTCTAGTTGAACGATATATTAAAATATGATGAGGACAAGTCATTGGACGTAAAGTTAACTTTTCCTCTTCTGTTTCAATAGGAGAAAACATATCATCTTTATAATGGTCTCAATGACCTGATTTAACATATAATGATTTTTCCCCAACTATTGGAGTTAGCACTTCAGCAAAACCATATTTGTCATCTAACTCAAGAATCTTTTTCTCAATTCTTCTTTTGATTTTCATACCATCTTCTAATCAAATAGGAAAACCTTGACCTGACATTTTATCAAACATAAAAAGATTTAATTCTTTACCTAATTTTCTATGATCTCTTTCTTTACGCTCAGCAATTATTTCTAAAAAAGCATACAAGTCGTCTTTAGTTTCTCATGCTGTTCCATAAATTCTTGTTAACTGTTCATTATCAGAGTTCCCTCTTCAATATGCACCAGCTAATGATAGTAGTTTGAAGTTTTTTACTTCTTTAATTTTATCAACATGTCCTCCAGAACATAAATCAACAAATAAATCTTTTCCTAAATTAGGGTCAACAATAGAATAAAAAGTTACTTCTTTTCCTTGAGAAACAAATTCATCATTCAATTCTTTCTTTAGCGGTTGAAAAGTAAAGTCATATTTATAACTTTCATCTTTTTTAGACATAACGAAAGCATTGGCAACAATTTTATGCATTTGTTTTTCAATTTTAATTAAGTCTGATTCTAATAATGGATTAGAAAATTTAAAATCATAATAAAAACCCTCCTTAGTTGGTGGTCCAAATCCTAAAACAGTGTCAGGGAATATCTTTAGTACTGCCATAGCTAAAATGTGTGATGTAGTGTGATTAAGTTCTTTGTTGAATTTCATTTGTTTTCCTTTTTGTTTTTATTTTTCAAAGCGCCTTTATTCAAAAGGTTTGAATCCTATTTTTTCCATTATGCTAATAATATTTTTGTTAGCCACAAGATTAGCTTTATCAGATCCTTCTTTTGAAATTTCTTTCAAGTTACTTAATGACTCTTGATAATTTTTTTGAATTTTAATTAAAAAATCTTGTACAACATTTCCAACAGCTTCTTTAAATTCTTTATAATTAGAATTAACAAAAATATCTTCAGCCTCTTTTATTGATATTTCTTTAAGAGATGCGTATATAATTAATAAATTTTTTACTCCTGGCTTTTCATCAGAGTAATAAACTTTATTTTCGCTATCAGTTACTGCTTTTTGAATTTTATTAAATGCAATTTTTGGATCATCTAATAAAAATATTGATGCATTTTTATCAGTATCAGATTTCGACATTTTTGAACTTGGATCTTTCAGCGACATTATTTTAGATCCGACTTCTGAAAAAATAGGTTGTGGTTCATGTAAGTTTAATTTATATTTTTTGTTAAATCTATTAGCCAAAGTTTTAGTTAATTCCAAATGTTGTTTTTGATCAATTCCTACAGGAACAAATTCAGGATTATAAATCAAAATATCTGCAGCCATTAGAGTTGGATATACGAACAAGCCTGTTGGTATATTTTCAGTGCCATTTTCTTGCTTGGTTTTGGATGACTTATCTTTAAATTGGGTCATTCGAGATAACTCCCCCATACCAGTATTAGTTGTGGTTATTCAATTCATCAACATATGAGAAATAACATCTGATTGAAAAAAAATAGTTGCCTTATTAGAATCAAGTCCACACGCTAGATAAAGCGCGAAAATATCTTTTCTATTTTTGTCCAATTCGCTTGGATTAATAGACGATGTAAGAGCGTGAAGGTCTGCAACAAAAACAAACATTTCATAACTGTCTTGATATTTAATAAAATTTTTTATTGCTCCAATGTAATTCCCTATTGTTAAGGAACCAGTTGCAGTAATTCCGCTTACCATTCTTTTTTTCATATTTCTTAATAAAATTATATATTATTATTTATATTAAGAAAGAAGTATTTTATGACAACACAAGAAAAATTACTATATTGATTTTTAATTATAATAACTTTTGGGCTAATTCTACTATATTGAAAAACCAAAAAAACAAAAATTAAAAATGAGTTATCTACAAAAAAGAAAATTGATCTTGATATGAAAAAATTAATTTTATTACTAGGTGGTTCAGAAAATATCCAATCCGTTAGTTCTACACATACAAAAGTAAAAATAAATTTTGAGAATAGACAAAATATTGATATTGAAAAAATAAAACAAATCAATGGTGTTTCAGGTGTTTTTGCTAGTTCAACATACATTCAAATAATTGTAGGAAATCAAGCTTTAGCAATCCAAGAATCTTTAAACTTACTTTAATGCTTTTTTATTTGTTCCATCAACATGACAAGAACGACATCTCGCTTCATACTCATCCTTGTCACCTAATTGTGTTAGTTCTAAAGAGTTTGATTTTCTAAATGATTTTGAAGCAGGCCCTTTACAAACTAAACAAACAGCAACTAATTTCATAACATAATCTGCTATTGCTAATAAATTTGGCATAATACCGAACGGTTGCATCTTATAATCTGTATCAATTCCTGAAACTATTATTATTTTTCCTTTTTTTGCAAGGTCTTCAATGATAGGCATTAAATCAGGTCCAAAAAATTGAACTTCATCAATAATAACTGCATCATATGATTCATCTCAAAAAGATAAAATGTCTTGGCCGTTTTTTGCTGAAAACGTTATTTTCTCAACTCCAGAACGAGCTATAATTTTATTATTTGAAAATCTTTGGTCAGTAAATGGTTTGATCACAAGAGTTTTAATATCAGCGTATTCTAGAATTCTAATTCTTTTGATAATTTCCTCTGTTTTTCCAGAAAACATTGGTCCTGTAATGACTTCTATTAATCCTTTTATTGGTCTTCTAAACATAATTATTTCCTTTTTATTTTTATTGATATACATATTTATCATAATATAATTTTATATATATTATAATAAATAAAATACATTAATT
>CAMRCV010000065.1 GCA_947041065.1 uncultured Mycoplasma sp. | reverse complement strand
CTTGCAAGATATTTTTTGACAGGATCTTTAACAAATGGAGAAATTGTAAAAGCACCAATTATTTTTAAAGAAGTTAATATTGATTTAATGAATGCTTCTTTAAAACCAAGAGAAGGAGATATGAGGATTAACGAAAAGTTAATTGTCCATTTAATCAAGCAAGAAAAAAAGAGCGCCTTACTACTTAAGGAATGGAACGAAATTAATAATATTAATGATGCTATTAAGTTTTTAAATTTCAACTTTGATTTTAATTTAGAAATTTCACCAACCCAAACAGAATTTATCAATGAGGACATGCCCAAAGCAAGAGCGAGAATGTCTGGAAAGCTAATTATTGAAGATAATTATATCTTTGGTTTTTTCAGACCAAATGGTGGAAAATTAAAACAAGATTTAGAACATATAATAGATATCAAAGCAGATGTTTTTGGAGATGAAACCAAAGTTAAAATTTTTGATTCTGAAAAACTTATTTTAGATAAGGATAGTAAATGAGTTCAAATAAGTTCATTAAACTTATCACAACTATTTGCTCTTAATTTGTCAATTAATTCTAATACAATTATTCATGGTCCTCCAGGGACAGGGAAAAGTGAAACAATTGCTAATATTATCGCCAATATTATGATGAATAATAAAACTGCATTAATGGTTTCTGAAAAGAAAGCGGCCTTGGATGTTTTGTTAGATCGTTTAGGACCTTTAAAAGATTTTGGAATGTTTTTTCAAGATACCAAAATTACTAAAGACAAAGTTATCTTTTACAAAACCATTAAAAACTTGGGTGATATTTATTCAACGCCTAACGTAGAAAATCCTGATTTTTCATATAGTGAAGATGTTTTAAATTATTTAATTAGAGAAAAGCATTCTTTAAACAGAGCTTATCGGATTATGCAATTAATGAAGGGATGAAATATTGGTAATTTTGACTACAATGATTACTTGGCAGCTAAACATGAAGTATTAGATGAAAATACTTTAATGTTAATTAAAAAGCATGAATTACATCAATTGACAAAAATGGAGTTTTTCTCTTTGGAACAGTTATCAAGGTTACTTTTAAATAAAAATATTTTGAATCCAGAAGATGCTGAAATTTTTCATGAAAAAATGAAAAAAAGTTTTGATGATTTTGAAAGTGATATTGAAAGTTTGAACAATTTTTGAAATCCACTAGAAAAACTTGACTTAAGAAATTTATCTATATTAGAAATTAAGCATATTGAAAGATCTCAACCATTAATTAGTGAATTATTTCAATCTCATCCTGACATTGTCAAAATGTTTGAAAGAGATATATTTATTTATGAAGACTTAGAAAAATATTATTTTGAATTAGAAAAATTTTGTGAAGAACTTAAGATAGATCGTGATATTTTGATTAAAATTATGATTGATAATAAAGCTAACGAAATATTGGAAGCTCTTAATGAAGTTGGTCCATTAGAAAAAAAATATGTTATTAGTAACTGATATATCTTTGGAGAAGTTAAAACTAAAAAATTCAAAAAGCTAAAAATTTTAAATTGAAAATCAATCATATTATTAATTGAAAAAATTGTGAAATATATTATTAATTTTAATGACTTTTTTGTTTATTTAAAAAACAAAAAAATCTTAAGTCCAATAAATGTTTTCTTTTTTATTAAGGGGTTTGTTTTTGTACCTCATTTAACAGATTTTATTGAAAACCATTGATTAAAATTTGATTCTATATTATCTGTTGTTATTTATGAAAACAATATCAACTTTTCAAAAGCTAAATTAGCTAATAAAGTATTCCAATTCGAAGAACGTTATATTGATGAAGAAAATCAAGCATTAATTGATAAATATACCCAAATTAATAATTTTTTATATAGCGATAAAGATGTTGATTGAAATATTGTCATCCAAGAAATATATCAAAAATTAATCATCTCATGAAAACAAAAGATTGATAATACAGTTAACAAAGATGATATTGTAGAAATTTTTAGATTAAGTAATTTAAAAAGATTCCCGAAAATAAAAACTTTTATGAAGAAATATTTCTCATCATTATTAGAAATCTTCCCTATATGAATTTCGCGTCCAGAAGATGTTTCAGATATTATTGAATGTGATGAAAAAATCTTTGATTATGGAATATTCGATGAGGCTAGCCAAATGTTCTTAGAAAGAGCCTACCCGATTTTATATCGGACAAACATTAAGATTGTTGCCGGTGATGACAAACAACTAAAACCATCATCATTTTTTAATACTAGATATCAAGAAGATGATGAAGATGAGGATGAGGACTCAGAAGGAACAAGCGAATATAAAATTAAATACAAAGATCTTGACTCTTTATTGTTAAGAGCAATTGTTTCAAGTTGAAATGAAATTTTATTGAATAATCACTATCGTTCTATCTCGCAAGACTTAATAGAGTTTTCGAATAAAAATATTTATGATAATAATTTGAACGTAGCTTCGTTTAATCAAAACTTTGCTAGTAAACCTTTTGAAGTTATTGATGTAGATGGTTTCTTTGTTAATAGAGTTAATAAAGAAGAGGCACAAAAAGCATTAGAAGTAATCGCTGCAAATTTAGATAATTATAAGAAAATTTTGGTCATTACTTTTAATGAGTCTCAGACTGGGTTAATTACATCTAAAATTTTGTCAAGTAAAAACAAAGAAATGATTCGTAAAATGAGAGAATCACAACTAATCATTACCAATTTAGAAAACGTTCAAGGAAATGAAGGTGATTTAGTCATATTGTCAATAGCTTATGGTAGGTCATCACCAATTACAAAAATGCGGAACTCTTTTGGCCCTTTAAATATGGATGGTGGGAAAAATAGATTAAATGTTGCTGTTACTAGGTCTAAAAACAAAATGATTGTTATTAAATCTTTCAGAGGAGATGATATGTCTGTTTCTCCAACAAACTTAAATGCTCAATGTTTTAAAGCATTTATAGTTCATTGTGATAATGTCTCTGCCAATCTGACAAAAGAAAAAAAATGATTAACTTTAGATTCGGATTTCGAAAGAGATGTCAGCGATTCTTTATCTAAATATATCTTTGAAAGAAACGGATTATTTTTACTACCAAAATATAAAATTGGAACTAAGAGAATTGATATTGCAGTTTTTGATAAAAAAACTAACAAGGTTGCTTTAGGAATTGAACTTCATCAATGATCATATGACAATGTTGAAACATTAAAAGATTTTGACAAACAAGCGTTCATCAAAACCAGGGGTTATAATATTTATAATATATTTGAGATTAACTGAAGAAAAAGCAAACAAGCAATTATTGAAGAAATAGTTCAAGAAGTTAATAAAAATCGTTAAAATTTAATTATTTTATTAATTCAATTAATGCATTTTTAACAAACTTTGAAGCACCACCTGGAAAAATCATAGTTGCTCTTGTTTGAATTTCGGGTCTTGAATCGTGACGAGTAATTGATGTTCCGGCATAATCCATCATCTCAACATCATTTCCTGAATCTCCAAAGACTAAAATTTCTTTTTGATCCAGTTTATAGTGATTTTCGTTAATGTATTCTAAAGCTGTTGATTTATTCACACCTTTAATAATAACTTCAATAAACTTTTCACCTGTATTTGCAAAATCAACCTTATCACATATTTTTTTCAAATTTTCAATTAAAAGTAATGGGTCTTCAATTTTGTTTAAAAAATCAATACAAAATTTAGTAATGTCTTTTAATTCTTTAACCGTTTCAACAATTGAATAGTTAAACACACCATCATTATCTTCATGAGTTAAAACAGCATCAACCATTGTTTGAAATTGACTAGAATTGTTTTTTACAAAATAAATATTTTCATCTTTTCCATAAGCAAAAATTAAAGTTCCGTTTGGTAATGCGTTATCTAAGTAAGAAATAATTTTTGGAACTTCAACTTGGACTATATCAGTTGCTAATGTTTTGTTTAATATTAATGAAGCTTCATCAACAGAATATATTTGACACCCATTTGCACCAATAACAAAAGAATTAGCTGGCATATTGATATTAAACTTTTTAGCAATGCTTAAAACATCCTTGTAGTGTCTTCCGGTAGCGATAGAGAAGTGCTTACCTTCAATACTTCTGTGCAATTCTTCAACTACATCATTATAAATAACATTTTTATTATCTTTGTGATGAATCAAAGTCCCGTCTAAATCAGTTACAATTCATTTAAAATTTTTCATATTAACAACCTTTATCATTATCTAGAATTATATTCTATTATTAATTGATAATTAAAAATTTTTAGATAATTTAATTAATTCTTTTTTGTCAATTATTTCATCTGTTGATAAGC
>CAMRCV010000064.1 GCA_947041065.1 uncultured Mycoplasma sp. | reverse complement strand
GAAAAAGAAATTATTATGAATGAAGGAGATGATGATTTTTATCGTTATTTTTGAAATTTAAATCTTTTAAAAACAGAGATAAATAAAGTAGAATTGATTCCTTATTGAATAAAAGATAATATGAACCACATAAGAGCGCGCGGTGTTGTAAAAAAGAAAATAAAATTGAAATATACTAAAACGAAATTTAATAATAATGCATTACAGGGATTTGCGATTGAATCAAATGAAAATGAACTTCATGAATCTAGAATAATTTTTTTGTTTAATAAAAATAATATTAAAAAAATAATAATTTATTATAGAAAAGCTGATCTTAATTATAGTCCTATCAGTTATTCCAAATTGAATTTTATTAAATTATTTGATAATGAAAACAGTGATGAAAACATTAAGTTGTCAATTTTGAAAATAAGAACAAAAGATAAGGGAGATAAGCTTAATGATTTTGATTGAATTTGCTATAGCGTAATGATTCTTTTTGAATTTATGAAAAAATTGAATATTAAAAAAGAGGAATTGGAATATTTAATAACAGATTATATGGATAAACGACTTAATCATATTTCGAAAATAATAACTTTTTTGGAGAATGAAAAGCAAATTTAATAAATTAACAAATTATTATCTTATTATTCTTTTTTTAAATTTATCATACAAAAAAAGAGGTTCTAAAAAAATAGTAGTCATTTTATATATTGTATCTATCTCTGTTTCATTAATATATCAACCATGAAAGTTTTCTAAATGATGATTGTTTTTATGGATAGGCCTTTTGGTTAGCGTGCTTGCTTTGTTTCAATCATTGATTTTTGTTTCTGATTGTAAAAGGTGTTGTTCGATAAACTTAATAACAGCGTTGTTATCTGGGTTCATATTGATTTTAGGTGTTAAGATATCTTCAAAAGCAGTAAAAGAAAAATAAACTGGACCTTTATAATATTCTTGATATACATTAGAAAAATGTTCCATTAATTGATCTATGTTGGGAATTTCAAAACAATCTGCAATTAAAGAGATGTTTGAGCTTATTTCAACAATAAATTTATCTAGTTGTTTATTTACTTCAACATCTGAAGCAAGTTGCTTTAAATCATCCATTTCTTTAATAGCAAAGTGTGTTGCGCTATAAATAGGTATAAAGTAATCATCAAAGATATGTTCGTTAACACTTTTTCTTAAGATTCTTAAACACCTTAAGACATTAATAAAATCAGAGATTCTCATGGAAGCTTCAATCATATCTAGAACATTAGCAATGCGAGTGAATTGATCTTCTTGCATGATTGTTTTTATCTTTAATTTATCTAGAGTAATTTTCTTAGTAAAAGAATTGTTAAAAACTATCGTTTTATAAAATAAAGCTTCTATATCGCGAAAATGATTATTAGAAGGTTGCGAAGATATCTCAAGCATTTTATTGTGAATGAGTTGTTTATTGTTGTTTGGTTGTGAATTGAGCTTAATAACTTCTAACACACCGTCTTTAATGGTCATATTAAAGACATAATTATCTTTGTGTGCAAATAGTGATGAGTTCTGTAAGAAATAATTTTCATGTCAAATATAATCATCACTAAAAGGATGATCATAATAGTGATCTTTGTTTCAAAAGACATTATTATCAAAGTTAAACAACTTGATATCCTTCTCAATTATCTTTTCTGATACATATGAGAGTAATTCATTATCAATTGATGATTCTATTGCTTTAAAAGGAATCCCTATCTTATATGCTGATAGTTCTCCTTGTAACCCAAGATCATTTTCAATTAAATAAATATTTTGGTTTTTAACAACTATTTTTCCCAACCAAGAATTTGTAACATTATTTTTTATCATATGTTATTAATTATAATGATATTTTTCTTGATTTTGAAAAGATACGTGTAAATTGGCAAATAGATATATTCAAAATATTTATTATTTAGTTATTTAAAAAATAACTAAATAATAATCAATTTTATGTTTTTAATTCTTATAATCTAGAAGAACGATAAATTTTGTTTAAATTTAAATATTAGACATTTTTAAAATTAATATTCTGTCTTTTTTCGTTAAAAATATTAGAATATTAAAATAAATAATAACAATGTTTATATAATGATAAAAAGAAAAATTATAATTATTGTTTATTTAAAAAATATTGGTTGGTGAAATATGCAAAAAAAAATAAAAATTTTAAAAGAAAAATTTAATAATTGAGAAATAGATAATGAAATATTATTTTTTAATTTTAAAGACTTTAATAGAATTGTATCTGTAAATTGTAAAACACAAAAGTGAGAAATTAAAGGTTATGGCAACTATGATAACGCAAGGTGTTTTGATTTAACAACAGGGGAGAACTGATCTGTTTTAATGTTGTTTTTATCTCTTATAGAAAAAGGTTACTTCCCATCAGAAATATATTTAGAAAAATCATTTAGATTGGGACATAATCCTAATTCAGGAAACATAGATCTAATGATACAAAAAAATGATATTCCAATATATTTTTTTGAAGTTAAAACAAGGAGTGAAATTGATAAATATATAAATTTGAATAATCCCACTTTTACAAAACAGTTATTTAGTTATATTTTTCAGCAAAAAACCGTGAAAGTTGGAAGTTATTATTCTTTTGATTTTGATGAAAATAAACATATTTTTTATAATATCAAAATAGACAAAGGATTGAAAAACTCTTTTTCCTTAGATGATATGTATGAAATTTGAAATAAAAATTGGAATAGAGATTTTTATATATTAGAAAGTAATAAGTTTGAAGAAAGGTTCAATTATATAACATATAATAATTTGGATAATATAGATGATTCATCTGTTAAAATAATTTTTAATCAGTTTTTAACTATATTGAGACAAAACAGCATTTCAGATAAGTCCAATGCATTTGATAAAATGATAAACATATTTATCGCAAAAGTTTTAGATGAAAAAAATGGAGATACACAATTTAAAGCTAATGGTTATAATGTAAACGGCGTTAAATTTCAATACATAGAAAACGTTGATACTGAGATTTCTTTTTTGAAAAGAATGAATGATTTATATACTCAAGGTATGAAAGAGTTTATGAAAAAAGATATTATAGATTGTAGTGACGAGGAATTAAACAAAGTTCTTATTGATAATCAAAGTGATAAAATAAGACAAATAATTGATGATTTAAGATTGAAAAAAAATAATTCTTTTTCATTTATAGAGGTTTTTGATGATAATTCTTTTTCAGAAAACTCAAAAATTTTAATTGATGTTGTTAAATTATTACAAATTTATAAGTTTAAATATAACAACAGACATCAATATCTTGGCGATTTTTTTGAAGAGTTATTAAACACTTCTTGAAAACAAGAATCTGGGCAATTTTTTACACCATTACCTCTTGTAGATTTTATGAACAACTCTCTTCCGTTAAAAGAAGTGTTAATAAATAAAATAAATGACAAAGAACATAAATTTATTCCTAAAATGATTGATTTTGCAAGCGGTAGTGGACATTTTTTAATTTCATATATGGATAAAATTCAAAAAATAATAA
Organism: uncultured Mycoplasma sp.; assembly: GCA_947041065.1. Taxonomy (GTDB): domain Bacteria; phylum Bacillota_I; class Bacilli_A; order Mycoplasmatales; family Metamycoplasmataceae; genus UBA710. The sequence continues at coordinate 915 of CAMRCV010000064.1, read as the reverse complement.
ATGATATAAATAATAGCAATACTTCTTATACGCCCGATATTCAAAAAAAATTAAACTCTTATTGTGAAGATCCATTTAACTGAGCAAATGAGTTTGTGGTTGGAATAGAGAAAGATTATAGGCTAGCAAAAACAACAAAAATATCCGGGTTTTTAAATGGGGACGGTGAAGCTGTTGTTATAAATGGTGATGGTATAAATAAATTTAATTGTGACGAATACCAGAATACTCTTTTATACTCTGATAAAAAAAATAATCCTATTTTTGATTTTGTAATAGGTAACCCACCTTACTCTGTAGGAGGGTTTATGAAAAATATTTATAATAACAAAATAACAAATACAGACTTTACTTTGATTGATCAATTTAACATGAAATCTAAAGAAATAGAGATTTTATTTATAGAAAGAACACATCAACTTTTAAACAAAGGGGGATATGCTTCAATAGTTTTACCAAGATCTTTATTGACAGCAAGTCAATATTCAAATTGCAGAGATTTTATTTTAAAAAACTTTAAAATACTTTGTATTTTTGAATCTGCAGATATTACATTTAGTGGAACAACAACATCTCCGATAATTCTTTTTTTACAAAAAGAAAAAATGAATACAATTAATTATGATATATTAATAATAAATTCTCCTAAAATGTTATTTCAAAAAATTGAAAAAGAGAGGGAGTGATTGGGATATAAATTTAGTACAAATAAAAATAAATTGGGAATAGAAATTTTAAATGATAATTTATCAAAAAAATATTCCCCAATAGTTAAAAATTTTATTTTAAATGGGGAACACAAACCAAACGCAAACTCATTTGTTAAAACACTAAAAGATATTACTCTGCTAGGTAAAACAGGGAAAAAAGATCGGAAGAGCACACGTCTGAACTCCAGTCACTAATGCGCATCTC
>CAMRCV010000063.1 GCA_947041065.1 uncultured Mycoplasma sp. | reverse complement strand
TATTCTTTGTTCTTTTTTATTCTTCCAAAAATGAAATCATTTTTTCTTTTAATAATTCTTACAACACTAGCTATTAACGAACCTTTTTTGATAGTATCGTTCATAATGATGACTTCTACTTCATCTTCATCCATTGCGCCATGCACATTATTTGAAGAAACAAAGGCAGAATCTTTTCCAGGAATATCAACAAAACCAAACCCCTTAGGATTAATTTTTATTTTAGTAATAAATTTATCTATTATTATTGGAATGAAAAAATTTTTCTTGAAATTTTGCATAATTATTCCATCTTTAATTAGGGAGTTTAAGAAAGTTGTTAAATCTTTATTTTTATTAACAGGAACTCTGAAAGTTTTGGCAATATCAATAAAAGTAACTTCTCCATGTTCTTCAATATATTCTTTTACATCTTGAATATTAAGCATCTAAGTTCACGTAAATTCTTACTACAATAGCGATGATTATTAACAAAAGTCCACTAACAATCATTGATCATTTAAGAAATAATTTATACCCTTTTTCTTTTGAAACATTAAATAGTTCTAAGTCAGAAGAACCAACTAAAGCTCCAGAAAATGAATTTGAATCTGGTGCCATTAAAAATCCTATAAATATAAGGAAAACAGATATTGATAACAATATAATCATTAAAATTGTTGCTGTCATAAAATCCTTAATTTTTCTTTTAATTATATAACAAATTTCCAATATTCCAATAGAAATTAGGATAAGTATCTAAATGACAAAGATTTGTTATCCAAATTTTTACAAGACACGTTATTTATTAAATATGAATTATTTTATATTATTGCAAAACTTACTATATTTTAATTTATAATTAGTAAATAAATAAGCCCGAATGGTGAAATGGTAGACACAGCAGACTCAAAATCTGCCGAGCATTAGTTCGTGAGGGTTCGAGTCCCTCTTCGGGCACCATATGTTAAAGAATTGTGAGTAACAATTCTTTTTCTTTTCCAAAAATAAAACTTAAGATTTTTTTAACATTTCGATTTCATCTTTATAAATTGGTCGATCATCTACTCAAGGAGTTTCTAATATTGTTGCAATACCTTCGAATTTTGGATTATCCAAAAATTCCTTAAGCGCTTTAAAACCAATAAATCCCTTACCAATATTTTCGTGCCTATCTTTATGTGAAGATAAATCATTTTTAGAATCATTTAAGTGTATTACTTTAACTCATTTTAATAAGTCCAGTTGTTCTAATGTTGAAATAAATTTAGTTAAATCATTTTTGATGTCATAGCCTGCATCTCAAATATGACATGTATCTAAGCAAATACCTAATCTAGGACTATTGATTTTTTTAATGATATATGATAATTCTTCAAGAACCGAACCTACTTCAGTTCCTTTTCCAGACATTGTTTCTAAAACAATTTCAACATCTTTTGTTTGTGCTAATATTTTTGTTAATGAGTTAATTAAGGTTTCTATTGCAAGATCTTTACCAAATTTTAAAGATGCTCCTGGATGTAAAACTAAGTATTTAGCGCCAATGTAATTCATTCTTTCGATTTCATCAGATAAAAAACTAACTGCAAAATCAGCTTTATCAGGATTTGAAGGATTGACAATATATGGGGCATGAACAATAATGTCTTCTCCTTTTATTATGTGAGAATATTTTTCTTTATATTCTTCATACTTATATTTTTCAATTGCTGTTCTTTTAGTATTTTGTGGTGCTCCCAAATAAATCATTAAAGTATTCGCATTATAAGAAATTGCTTCTTCTACTGCACCAACTAAATAATTTGGTGATTTAAACGAAATATGAGATCCTAATTTTAACATTTTTATCCTAACTATAAAAGAGAGGTGTTCTTTTATATATTAAATAAATAATAACATATAGAAAAGCTTGATAAAAATAAAATTGATAACTATATTACTAATAATTTTTATGTTTTTGCCTTTATTTTTCATATTTTAAAATATTTATATAATAAGTTCTATAATTTTATTTAAAATAAATGAACAACATGGCTTGATAAATGAAACTTAAAAAAAATGAAATAAAAACAGAAGATAGGTTTATTGATATACCGAAATATATCAACACTAATAAAGAAACAGGTTTAACTGATCAAGAGGTAATTAAATCCAGGGAAAAATTTGGCTCAAATGTTCTAGAAGAAATGAAAAACAGAAGTTTTATTTCTTTATTTTTTCATCAATTAATTGAATTAATGCCTATTCTTTTATTAGTTTCAGGTTTTTTATCTTTAGGGTTGTCAATTTATAATAATGTTATTGATCCTAATCAACCAGGTTTATTAATAACTTACATCCAAGCTTTTGTTTTAATTTCAATTGTTTTGATTAATGCTTTATTTGGTTCAATTCAAGAACATAAATCCAATAATGCAATATCTGAATTGAAAAAAATGACTACTTCTCAAGCTAAGGTTTTGAGAAATGGAAAAATAGTGATGATTCCTTCAAGTGAAATTGTTATTGGGGACATTATTTTGGTTGAAGCTGGAGATTCAGTTTCGGCTGATTCAATTTTATATTCATCAATCAATCTAAAGTGTATTGAAGGTGTGCTGACTGGTGAGTCATCTGAAATAATTAAAGATGCAAATGCTGTGACAAGTGATGCTTCACCTATCGGAGAACAAATTAACAAACTGTTTTCTGGAACAGATGTTATTAATGGCCGTGGTTATTCAATAGTTTCGGGTATAGGGAATAGAACTGAAATTGGGAAAATAGCTTCTTTGCTAAATTCAAAATCATCAAGAATGACTCCGCTACAATTAAAATTGCATAAATTAGGATTAATTCTGGGGATTATGGGAATCACAATCACAATTTGTACTTTCCTTTTTTCTCTTTTTGTTATTGAGGGAGTTATTGTTAATGGGATGGACGCTTTTCAACCATCTTTATTATTAGGGGTTTCTTTAGCAGCAGCAGCAATTCCAGAAGGGCTTAATGCTATTGTTAATATTATATTGGCAATAGGTGTCAAAAGAATGTCGGAAAAAAACGGACTTATTAAAAAGTTTCCAGCAGTTGAAACTTTTGGTTCAACAGCAGTTATTTGTTCTGACAAAACCGGAACACTAACCATGAACAAAATGACTATTGTCAAATTGTGAACAAATGATTCTAATTCACAAGATGTTGAAAATGTTGAATTTGATGAAGACCAAAACTTTTTATTAAAGGCAGCTTCTTTGTGTACAGATTGTATAGTTGGTGAAGGTGATCAAGAAAATCAAAAACCTGCAATTGGCGACCCTACAGAAATAGCAATTATTAATTTAGCTTTAAAAAGAGGGTTTTCAAATGAAGCTTGAAATTTAGAAAACAAAAGATTAGGTAATATTCCTTTTGATTCTGATCGTAAATTAATGACTGTTATTAATGAAGTAAATAATAAAAAAATGGTTATTGTTAAAGGGGCTCCAGATGTCTTATTTGCAAGATGTAAAAACTTTGACAAACAAATGGCCTCAACTATTAATGATGAGTGAAGTAATAATGCCATAAGAGTGTTGGCAATTGCTGTTAAAGATTATGATGGGAAAAACTTAGATAATCTAGATCCTAATGTCATTGAAAAAGATTTAACTTTTATTGGACTTATCGGAATGATTGATCCACCTCGTGAAGAAGTTAAGCAATCAATTGTTGAATGTGTTGCTGCTGGAATTAAACCAGTTATGATTACAGGGGATCATTTAAATACAGCTGTTGCAATTGCTAAAAATTTAGGAATAATGAGATTGGAAGAAGATTTAGCTATTACAGGTGTTCAACTTGATGAATTGTCTGATGAATATTTAAATGCTAATATAGAAAATTATTCTGTTTTTGCAAGAGTGTCTCCTGAAAATAAAATCAGAATAGTAAAAGCATGACAGTCAAGAGACCAAGTTGTTGCTATGACTGGTGATGGTGTTAATGACGCACCAGCTCTACAAGCGGCAGATATCGGTTGTGCTATGGGAATAACAGGAACTGATGTTTCTAAAGGTGCAGCGGATATGATTCTGACTGATGATAATTTTGCTACAATAGTTGAATCTGTTAAGTCTGGTAGAAGTATTTATGACAATATTAGAAGAATAGTTAAATTCCTTCTAAGTTCAAACATTGCCGGAATTGTTTCTATAGTTGTTGGGATGTTTGTCTTTTATATAGCTTTTGAAGTTATGGGTTGAGGTAAAATTTTACCAGGAGATTATGCAGGTCAATCTTTAAATCAAGAAGACGCAGATTACTTGAATAAAAATATTCGTTTCCAAACAACATTAACCACCATTCAAATATTACTAAATCATATCGTTATCGAAAGTCTCCCTGGCGTCGCCCTTGGAACACAACGAACAACTTCTTCCTTGATGGATAAAAGACCTAGATCAAAATTTGAATCATTACTTGCAGATAGATTATTATTTCAAATATTGTTTTCAGGAATTGTAAGTGGAGTTATGACAATTATAGGTTATGGACTAGGTT
>CAMRCV010000062.1 GCA_947041065.1 uncultured Mycoplasma sp. | reverse complement strand
TCATCCATTGTCATTCCTGATATAGTTGATTCTTTATTAATTGTAAAATCAACATAAACAACAAATTCTTTTGAATTAAAAGGTAATTTAGTTCCATTCATCGTAAATCCTTCATTAACCATTAAGACAAACTTATATTTATTATTAGCTTGAGAAATTTGTTCTATCTTAACACTTAAAGCTTCAATTGCAATTTCATCAGAAACATTTATACCAAATGCTAATTTAATAATTTTAAGAGTGTTTTGATCGACATTTTTAAAATCTAATCCAAAATACTTAATTTGTTCTTCTGTAATATCAAATTTACTATTTAATGCATTTATTTCTAAATCTACATCCACACTAGTGTCAACTGCATTAAAATTATTTGACATTAATTCTCTTTTTCCATTAATTAATAAACCATCTTTTGCAATTAATACTAAATGGTATGAATTTGACTTTGCTGTTTTTACAATTTTTTTTACATGAAAATTATCAATCATGACCTGGTCATCATGTGAAATATTAAAAACTTTTTTAATTGTTGGAATGTTGAATTCATCAATGTTTTGACGTTCTTCACTAATTAAATCAATTTCTTTTTGAGAAACAGTTTTAAGGTGTATTTCTTCGGTTGGTGGCAATCCTACATCAAAATTAGAACCTACTAAAAATGGGTGAGACATTAAATATTCAAGGCTATTGTTGATCTCAAATCCTGTTTTGGAAATTAATATTAACTTATATTCATTTGTAGATATTATTAATTTCCTAACTTGTAATGCTTCGACTATTTGTGCTTCACTATTTTCACCAATGTCAAAAACTTTTTTTATTGTTTCTAAATTTGATGCAGTAATATCCTGTGGAACAAAGCTAATGTCCGATATTTCTTTCAAACTTATAGTGGGGTTTTCAACGGAATTTAGTTTTAGGTCTACATTCGTAATTCCTGCCTCTTGTGAACACGATGACATTAATGCTAAGGGTAATGCTGCGATCGCTAAAGTTTTTAAGTATATGCTGTTTTGTTTGTTTATTTTTGTTTTCATATTAAAATTATATTCCTTTAAAAGAAAAAAAACATAGAAAAATATAACTATCTTTATTTCCAAAGAAAGTTAACCACATTAAAACAATTTCAATTTATAAAATAAATATTTATAATTTATATATTTTGAATTTGGTAAATTTATTATAGCACATTATTATTATTTTATATAAAAAAAATATTTAAATTAGCAATTTTAGCATATATTCAATGTTTATCAATGATTTACAACTTAAAGATACATTATAAAATAAGTAATTTAATCAAAATTAAATTAAAATAATATTTAAATAATATTTTAATTTAAAAAATAAAATAAAAATAAGTATTTTAAATTCGTTTTTTAATCAGATTTTTAAGTTAGATTTTTAGATATTTATTAATGATTTTAATCGATAAATATAGTGCTGTTTTTTGCAAAAAATTTTTATTATATTGATCATTTTAGGGTAATATTTTATAAAATAAAAATAATTAATCATTTTTAATATATAAAATATATATAAAATATAATAATCACAAGGAGAGTTTATGCCAGAATTACCAGAAGTTCAAACCGTTATTAACTATTTAAATGACAAGATTAGCGGTCAAAAGATCATTAATGTTGAGATATTGGCGCATAAAATGTTAAAAAATGCTTCTGTAGAAGATTTTAAATCCATTTTAAGCAATTCAACCATCATAAATGTAAAAAGAGTTGGTAAATACTTAATATTCCATTTAGACAATGGTTATGTGATGGTTAGTCATTTAAGGATGGAAGGTAAGTACTTTGTTAAGGATAAATCCGACATTATTACGGATAAACACATTCACATAATCTTTGAATTAACAGATATGAACCTTTGTTATCATGACACTAGAAAGTTTGGGACTTTTACAATTTATAAAGCTGATGATTTTATGTTATCAACAGAGTTAATAAAAATTGGCATTGATCCTTTAAACCCTATTTTTAATCCACAATATTTATTTGATAAAATTGAAAAATCAAAAAAAGCAATTAAAACATTATTACTCGATCAAGCAATTGTTTCTGGAATTGGTAATATTTATGCTTGTGAAATATTGTTTAGCGCTAAAGTTTCTCCTTTTAGATTAGGTAGTGAAATAACTTTTCAAGAATGTGAATTAATCGCGAAGGAATCAACAAGAATTTTAAATTTAGCAATTGAAAATAAAGGGACAACTGTTTCTTCTTTTTCTTTTGATAATAATCATTCAGGAACTTTTCAAAAATACTTGAATGTTTATGGTCGTACTAATAAAAACTGTCATCAATGTGATAATCTAATTATTAAAGATTACATTAACAAACGGGGAACATATTATTGTTCTCATTGTCAAGGATAATCAAATTAATTATAAGAATAAAAAACTCACTACATTTTGTAAGTGAGTTTTTATTTCATTAATATATTAATCAAACAAGATTATCTATTAATTGTGTATCCAAGTTTGGCAACTAAGACTAGTGTGTAAGCGCCAGGAACTTTTGTAGCAGACTTTTTAACTTGTAATCCATCCATAATCATGTTATCGCTAACGTTTCCTAAATTAAAGATTTTTTTAATTATTTCTAATTTTCTTAAATCTATATTTTCAACATCGAAACTAATGCTATCAATCTCTTCTCTAGTAACAGTTGTTTCAGCAGCGGGTTTAGGAAGTAATTTAAAGTTACCTTTTGTTGGGGTGGGTTGAGGTAAAATTGTAACAAGATTAGATTCAAAATCAGAAATACCATTAATTGTATATCCTTCATTTGCATTCAATGAAAAATTAGTCGATCCTCCTATTCCGGTATTAGTTTGTTTAATTTGATAACCAGCAATAAGATCTTGGTCAGTGATATTTGTTTTAAATACTTTTCTAATTACTGCTATATTTGCTGTTTTAATAACTCCATATGTTGTAGGAATTAATGAAGTTTCTCATTCTGTGTAAGATAATTCAACAAGACGGTTAGCAGTAAATTCTCAATCAATATTTGCTGTAAATTCAACTGATGTGATTGAGTCTTTACCATTAATTCTATATCCTTCATTTGCTGTTAAAGTAATTGAATACTTGTTAGTTGTAGCGTTTACCACTTTTAAAGTAGCTGTGAAAGATTTTTCAGCAATAACAAGACCAATATTCGAACCAAATATTTTATTAATTAAATCTAGAGTTGTTTGGTTCATTGTATCAAAATCAACAACATCTAATTCGACTTTAGTAATAATTACCGGAGTGGTTGTTTCTGTAATTGAAACGTTATCATATGCTATAAATTCAACTGATGTGATTGAGTCTTTACCATTAATTCTATATCCTTCATTTGCTGTTAAAGTAATTGAATACTTGTTAGTTGTAGCGTTTACCACTTTTAAAGTAGCTGTGAAAGATTTTTCAGCAATAACAAGACCAATATTCGAACCAAATATTTTATTAATTAAATCTAAAGTTTCTTGGTTCATTGTAGCAACATCAACATCCTCTAATTCAACTTTAGTAATAATTGATACCGGAGTGGTTGTTTCAATTGAAACATCCTCGTGTGCTGTAAATTCATCTGATGTAATTAATGGTAATCAATTAATTGTAAATCCTTCACTTGCTTCTAAAGTAATTGAATACTTGTTAGTTGTGGCATTCATAGAATTCAAAGTAACTGAAAAAGATTTAGCTAATTCCATAGTAATTAATGGTTGCGAGGTATCTTCACCAACAGCAAACACTCTGTTTATGAGTTCTAGATTTTTTTCATTCATCACACCAGGTGTAAAGGTAAGTATTTCTTTTTTAGAAATTTCCTTGGCCGGAGTTCTTTTTTGAATTGATAAATTATCCATAGCTATAAACGGTTTTGATACTATAGCTTCATTTTTACCATTAATTATGTATCCATCTTCTGGCTTTATAGTAATTGAATATTGATTAATTGCGAGGTTAACTTCATTCAATTCTACCCTCAATCCATTAACTACATCAGTAAAATGATATTTTTTAATGTAGATCTTTCCAACAATTTCTCAAGTTAGTTCATCGATCACTCCGTTTGTCCATTGATGTTTAAGTAGATAAGATGTAATCGGTTTTTTATCGTCTCTTTCTATCATTTCGAAATTAATTATTGGCACAAAATCATGTGATTCAAGGATTCCTTTATTGCCAACAAAATCGAATCCTGGATTTGCAGTTAAGATAATTTTTCATTTTTTAACTCCATGTTTGACAAGCTCAAAAGTGAAAGACTCTGTTGCACTACTTAATGACATGGCTTCCGTATTAAAAGTTTTTTTAATAATAGCATAGTTCTCTGCTGTAATATTTCCTCCTCCGCCATTCAAGTTAATGAAGTCAATATCATCTTGAGTAATATTTGAATGTCCATAATCACTAATATTTAAGGCAGTAATAGCTCTAAAGTTGTTTGATTCCATTAATGTGGTACCATCTTTGAACATAAATCCCGGTAGATCGGAAGAGCACACGTCTGAA
>CAMRCV010000061.1 GCA_947041065.1 uncultured Mycoplasma sp. | reverse complement strand
TAGAAATGTTTTCACTAATAAGCTTTTGTTTTATTTTAGCTAAAGAAGTAGCATCATAAATGATAGAAACTTCTGTTATTTTTGCCAAAACCAGTTTTTCAATTTCTTTAATTGATTTTTTAATAAATTCAATCGACGTTGCGGCATCTACTGGGATATCTTTATCCGAGAAGATTTCAACATTGCTTGAATTAAATTTTTCAATTGCAGTTATTGATAATTCTTTGTTTGATATTTTCATTAAAACTAAAATGTCTTTTTCCATACTTATTTGTTTTCCATTTCTACTTTATTTTTCTTAGTACTCTAAGTTTTGCACTTCTTGCACGATTATTTAAATGTATTTCATCTTTTTTAGGTGAATATGTTTTGACAGCCCAATCTTTTTCTTCTTGGATTGGAATTTTATGGTCAATTTTACTTTTTGTAAGGTCTCCAAAAAACTTTTTCACGATTCTGTCTTCAATAGAATGAAACGATATTATTGCTAATGTCGAATCTTTCTTCAAAAATTCTACCGAAGTATCTAGAAGGACTTTGAGTGATTCCAATTCATTGTTTACCGCAATTCTTAAAGCTTGGAAAACAGCTTTTGCTGGATTCTTCATTCTTACAATCTTTGCAGGTAAACTATCACGTATAACATTCACTAATTCTTCAGTCGTATTTATTGGTCTATTTTTTATAATGGCATTCGCTATTGCTTTTGGCAACTTTACATCTGCGTTATTTCTAAAAATTTCCACCAATTCATCTTCAGAATAATTATTTACAATTACACTTGCATCTAGTTCTTGGCTCTGGTCCATTCTCATATCGAGGCGAGCATCTTTAGAATAAGAAAATCCGCGATTTTTATCATCAATTTGTGGAGAAGATATTCCCAAGTCAACAAGAATTCCGTCTACGGTTTTAATTCCAAGTTTATCTAATGTATCCTTAATATTTATAAAGTCTGAATGCACTAGCTCGAAATTGCTGCCAACTTCCAAAAGATAACTATTAGATTTTATAATAGCATTTATATCTTTGTCAAAAGCGACTAACTTACCTTCGGGAATTCGTTTCAAGATTTCTCTTGAATGTCCTGCTCTTCCAAGTGTTAAATCTAGATATATTCCATTTTTTTTAATATCTAAAGCCTCAAGGACTTCATTTAATAAAACCGGAATATGCTCCATTATAATTTAATACCTTTCTTATACATTTCTGTTGTAAGACTTGATAAATAATCTTCATCTTCGAAATCTTGTTGTGATTTTGTATAATTTTCGCTAGATCACATTTCAACATGTGAACCAACTCCAACGAATACAACTTCGTTTTTGATAGAAGCAGGGAGCAAATGTTGCTCAGTAATTGTGAATCTACCAATTTTATCAAGTTCTACTTCAACAGTATTACCCAATATATAACGATTATATTTCTTAATTAAAGGATCTATCGCGTTATTTGATTGAATTCTTTGAGCAAAATCCTCGAATTGTGTTTTAGATCTTAGTTCAAGATTTTTATCAGCACCAAAGGTGATGTAAAAAATTGGACCAAGTTCTTCTCTCAATTTCGGAGGTATAATGGCTCTATTTTTAGAGTCAATATTTCTCAAATAAGTACCTAAAAACATTTACCACTCCTTACCACTATCTTCCATATTATACATATATATAAGAAAAATGTTTAAATTATTTACAATTTTTTGTAATGTTTTTATGATATTTTCAGAATAAAAAAATGGACAAATTTGCCCATTTTAATTAGTATTTCTAGTATTTTCAGTTATTAACGATCGTTAAGAGCTTTATAACCTTGAACTTTTTCACCTTTGTAAAAACCACAAAACATACATGCTCTGTGTTGTTCAATTTTTTGAGAACAATTTTTACACGAAACCAAATTTAATTTAGTTAAAGCGTGATGCGTTCTACGAGCACGTTTTCTACGTTTGGACGTCTTACGTTTAGGAACTATAGCCATTTTATCTCCTCTTTTTAATTTTCAACTTTATGAATGAAATATATTTTATTTATTATAGCATTTTTTAATAAATATGACTTTTATTTTTTATAAATGATAGAAATTAGTAAGATTAAAGCATGTCAATAGGAATTATAGCAGAGTACAATCCATTTCATAATGGTCACATATATCAAATAAATTATATTAAAAATAACTTTCCTGGTGAAAAAATAATTGTTATTATGTCAGGTAAGTATGTCCAACGAGGTGAGCTTGCCATTGCTTCTTTTAAGAAAAGAAAAAATATAGCTTTAAAAAATGGGGTTGACAAGGTAATTGAGTTACCCCAAGAGTTTGTAATTCAAGCAGCTCATATCTTTGCGCAAGAAGCAGTTAAGCTTTTATATGCAGAGGGAGTGTCTAAAATAGTTTTTGGGTCTGAAACAGATAATATTCAACTTTTTTATGATATTGCTAATATTTTGAAGAACAATTTAGAAGAATATAATACAAAATTGAAGTTAAATCTCAAAAAAGGCAATTCTTTTCCTAAGGCGGCAGCATTAACTTTGGAAAATATGTGTGGTAAATCATTTGAAATGCCTAATGATATCTTAGGTATAGAATATGTTAAGGCAATTGTTAATAATAATTATGATATTCAAGCAATATCTATTAAACGTGAAATCGGGTTTCATTCAGATGAAGTAAAAGGCAATATGGCATCAGCGTCAAAAATAAGAAAAATGATTTTTGATGGAGAAGACATATCAAAGTATTCACCAATGGTTTTTAAAAAAATGCCAAAAAGAATTGAAGATAAGTATTCTAAGTTTCAAAAAATAATAAAAACCAAACCATTAAGTGAAATTGCAAAAATAAACTTGGTTTCAGAAGGAATGGAAAATTTATTTTATAAAAATATTGATGAAAAAACATATGAAGAGTTTTTGAATAAGGTAAATTCTAAGAGATATACGTCCAGCAGGATCAAAAGAGTTATGTTGAATATTCTTTTGTTTTATAAAAAATAACAACAAATTTCTGTTATTTCATAAATTTTCGCAAATAAAAACACTATATTTAAATGGTGTTTTTATGTAATATTGTAATTTTAAATAATTTAAATTAAATTATTTTTTCACTGTACATGTTGCACATGTACAATTTTCTTTACATTTTGTTTGACAATTGTCTTTACAATTTTCTTTGTTTTCCATAAAATACTCCTTGTTTTGAAATTTTTGTGGCTATTTTTATATATCATAGCCACAAATAAATTATATCATTTATTTAGTTGTAAAATAAAATCATATTAATATTAAAATAATTAATAAATACTCATAATTTGTTTATTTTGCAATATATGTTATTATAAATATATGTTATTAAAAGAAGAAATTGTCTTAAAGTCAAATGAAAAAGTTAGAATAGACAAATTTATTGCTGATAATAGTGAGTTTTCTAGAAATGAAATCAAAGAAATTATTGATGTTTATGGAGTTTATGTTGATGGAATTTTAGTTAGAAAAGTAAAATTCATGATTAATGAAGGTCAAACAGTTGTTATTAAAGAAAAAATTCAAAATGAAATTGTTATGATTGCGCAAGATATACCAATTACTATCGCTTTTGAAGATGATCACATTATTATAATTAATAAGAAAAGTGGTATGGTTGTTCACCCTGCTCCTGGAAATAAAGACGGAACGCTAGTTAATGCATTACTTTTTCACTTTAAAGATCTTTCAGATTTAAATGGAAGCGTTAGACCTGGTATTGTTCATAGGATTGATAAACACACCAGTGGTTTAATTTTGATTGCAAAAACAAATTCAGCTCATAAATATTTTTCAGAATTAATCAAAGAACATAAGGTTAACAGGTTTTATAAAGCTTTAGTTATCGGTAAAATGATGAATGATGTGATTCATATTGATGTTCCAATTGGGCGTAATGTTCATGATCGTCAAAAAATGGCAGTAACTAGACTAAATTCAAAAAATGCTATTACTCACGTTTATCCGGAAAAAGTTTATCCAAACTATACCTTAGTTCGTTGTGAACTAGAGACAGGGAGAACTCATCAAATCAGAGTTCATTTAAAGCATATTAACTTTCCTGTTGTTGGAGACCCGGTATATGGAAGGTCTTTAGATGACTTCCACCAAAGATTACACGCATACAAATTATCTTTTGTGCATATTACAGGAGAATTTATAGAAGTAGAGTCAGAACTACCTAGTGAATTTTTCGAAAATATAGATTTAGAATCTTAGAGATTTTGATATAATTACATTAAATAAAATATAAAAAAAGTGTGAGTCTAAATTTATAAATTTAATAAGGAGTTAATATGTTTCCAGAAGCGATGAATGCAACTAATTCCAAAAAAGTTAGTGAACTTTGAGAAGAAGAAAAAAAATATAGATGATGAATCATCGGTTTTGCCGCTTCTTTAATAGTTTTATTTGCCTTACATTTATCTTTGGTTATTGTAGCTTACAATTTTAAAGAAACTTTGATTTTATATTTTGAAAAGTTTTTCTCAGAAAATGCAAATCAAAATG
>CAMRCV010000060.1 GCA_947041065.1 uncultured Mycoplasma sp. | reverse complement strand
GTAAGTCAAAAGATTAATTTTTTCCTTAAAAGAAAAGGGGTCAAAGTTATTTTTTTCTTTATTTACTAAAGTGTAAGTTCAAAATTGGGTATATCCGATAACGGCACTTATGTAAGCAAAATCTCTTACTTTGCTAATATTTTGGATATTGTTAAATTTAGTAAGTGGTTGTGAGTCATTAAAGTTATTTAGTCCATAAAAACGGAATATTTCTTCAACAACATCTTGCATTACTTCAATATCATGTCTATATGAAGGAATAATAATTTGATCATCTTTAAATTCAAAACCTAAAATCTTCATCGCTTCTAAACATTCTAAGTATTTTGGTGATTTAACTATATCAAACCCTGCATACTTATTTAATCGATCTGTTGCAAACTTAATGCTTTTAGATGAATTTTTTAATTTATTAATATGGTTTGAAATTGGTAGTTTAGTACCAAGGAAATTAATCGCCGATTCAATTGAACCATATGAAACAGATTTTGATGAATTAATTGATGAATCATTATTTATTTTCATAATTCTTGTAGAGTTTCTTACTTCTTTAGGATCAAAAGATGCAAATTCAAATAAAACATCAGTATCACCTGATTGATAACCAAGTTCTGATGATTCCAAAACTCCAGCAATTGATAAAATATTTTCTTTATCCCGAACTACTAAAGCTTCTTTGATTTTTAAATCATTAAAAACAATATCTTTTTCAATTTTTAAAGTTATTTCATTAGTTATTTTTTTTGCATTATAAACCCTTGATGAAACACCGGTCATAATTAAAGTCAAAGATGAAATATCTTGCACATCATTTTGCAATTTTATATTTGATTTTAATAATAAAAGTAAATCTGATAAATCCAATTTAAAAGCATTTACATTCGCTTCAACTCCTGAAAGGTAATTATCTTTTAAAGAGCTAATTTTAATTTTAGATGTTGTTGTTGATTTGTAATCAACTAATGTTTTTGGTTGTGTTTTAAAATAAGCTGATAATTCCAAAGCCATAACGTAATATGAATTAGCATCAGATCTATTGGTCAATATTGAAACATCAATGATATTATCGTCAAGACCTAACTCAATAATAGGATTTTTCTTTAGAGAAACTTTATCGAAAATAAATATTCCATCATTTCATTCTTCTCTCATTAATTTTTCATTAAAACCAAGTTCTCCAAGAGCACTTAACATTCCTTCTGAAACAATACCCTTCATTTCTTTGGCACCAAAAGTAATTCCGTTAATTGATGAACCAGGAACAAAAGCAATTAAATAATCGCCTTCTTTAACATTATTAGCAGTTGTTTGAATAACTCTGTTCTTATCTTCGAATTCAATTTCACAAACATTTAATTTATCACTATTAACATTTTTATATGTTTTCAAAACATGACCAAACTTAATACCTTGAACATCACTTAATTTTTCGCAAGATTCAACTTCAAAACCAATGTTATTAATGGCATTTAAAATTTCTTCTGTTTTAATATTTTTATTTAGAGAAGCTAGTTCTCTTAATTTATTTTCCGAAAATAACACTTGTTATACCTTCTATCTTTTTTTATTTTATCATTAAATTAATATTTAAATTGTTTTAAGAATCTAATGTCGTTTTTGTAAAACTCTCTAATGTCATTGATGCCATACTTAATCATAGCAACACGCTCAATTCCTATTCCGGCTGCAAAACCGTTTAAATCATTTGTATATCCTGCAATTTTCAAGATTTTTTCATTAATCATTCCGGCACCTAAAATTTCAATTCATTTACCTTTAAAGAAAACATCTACTTCCATAGAAGGTTCAGTAAATGGGAAAAATGATGGTCTCATTCTTATTTGAACTTGTTCTTCAAAAACATGAGTTAAAAGAGATTTTAAAGTTCATATCAAGTTTTCAATATTAGTATTACCTACAAATACTAAATCTAATTGTGAAAATTGGTGTGAATGAGTTTGATCATCTTCATCATTACGATAAACTTTACCAATTGTAAAAGAAGCAAAGCTTTGATTTTTGTTAGCCTCTAGGATTCTAGCTGTTAAACCTGTATTGTGTGTTCTTAATAAGTTTTCTTTGTCAATATACAAAGTATCTTGCATATCTCTAGAAGGATGATTTTTAGGAATATTTAGTTTTTCAAAGTTATATTCATCTGACTCAATTTCTGAACCACGATTTTCAAAATATGAATTCTGTGAAAATCATTCACGCATTCTAGTAGTAATCAAAGTTAATGGATGAATAAAAGTATTGCTTTCAACATATTCAAAAATATCATTTGCATCTTTATTTATTTTTTCATTTATTTGCATTTGTTCCAATTCAATTAACTTAATATCAATTAATCTTGAAGCTTCTGCTTTGATTTGAGTAATTTCATTACCAATTTTTGCTTTATCAGCAACTTCTGCACTTTTTAATTTTGTTTGCAAAGAAAAAATTAACCCATCTTTTCCGTATATTTTGTTCTTGACAGCCTTTAAATCTTCAATTGATTTAATCGCCTTAATATTTTTTTCTAAATCCATAATTAACTTAAATTATAAGGATAATATTTAAAAATAAATAAAAGATTTTAATTTATTTTTAATATTCTTAAAGTTAGGTTCAAATTTTGCTACCTTTAACCAAAAATCCTTTGAATGATTGGAATGTTCTGCGTGACATAATTCATGCACAATAACATAATCAATAATCTCAGGAGAGTATGCAGCTAACCTAGTGCTATAATTAATTTTTTTAAATTTAACATAATTAGAAGCTCAAGCATTTTGCTTCATTCTAATGTAAATATCATGATGTTCAACATTCATTAATTGTTCTTTTCGATATTGAGCTTCTGTTAGATATAATAATAATTCCTTTTTATAAATATTATAAATAATATCTTCGACTGTTTTTTTGTTAATTTTATATTTTTTATTCCGAAAAACAAGATAATTAATAACTTCATTTTGTTTTGATATTTTTTCTATAATTTCAAAATTTTCTAATTGACCTAATAAATAAAAAGTTTTATCTTCCAAATTTATATTAACCTTAGTAGAATTGTTATTTTGAATTTCCAGAAAAGTTTGAATATGTTGATTAACAAAATTTAAAATAAATTTATCTGTTGAATTATTAGGGGCTGAAACATTAATGTTATTGTTTAAATCAATTTTCATATATATGTTTTTAATTGGTTTTTTAGTTACTTTAATATCAACAGTTTTATTATTAAAATTAAATTGTAAAATCATTATTTTTTGATTCTTTTCCAAAAGATAATAACATTTTATAATCCTCAGGAGCAGATGTTTTGTGATCTAGAAGAGCATAGTAAATTTTTTGAATTTCTCCCATATTAATCTTTGGCATTAATTGATCATTAATGGCATTCAAAGATGTCTCCATATCTTCAACTTTAATAACTAAAACGTGTGAAGGAATTTCTGAACACCTTAATTCTTCTGTTCTTGAGTCAAAAACAACTAAAGATAACATCGGTACTTTAAGTTTAGATATTGCCAAAATATGTTCAATATGTTTGTCATTTTGAATAATTGGGTTGTTTATCTCGTGTCTTTTGCTACCCATAATTTTAAATCATGTTTTTTCTAAACCTTTACCTTCAATAATTCCATTAATATTTTTTACTTCTATAACAATTAATGCTCTAGCAGTAATTAAAATACCATCTACTTCAAAAATTTTATTTTTATCATATTTAAACATTGAAGAAGGAATGTAGTGAGCATTATTCTTGTTTGCTCAAATTTGAACCAAGTTATTAACTTTGGTTTCTGCGTCTTTTCCTAATTTATCTGTATAACTTTCAGTGGTTTTAGATTTCTTTAAATAGAAAAATAAGACCAAAAAGAATAATAAGAGCATTAAAAGTAATGAAATCGATATTCCGATTAAGTATTGTATTTCTTCAAATTTCATTTAATCTCCTTATAAATTATTTTATAGAAAAATAATTTATTTTGATATAATTTATTAACTTATTAAATATTAGATTAGAAAGAAACAAAATGGCAAATATAAAATCAAAAATGACTAGAATCAAAACTAACGAAAAAGCGAGAGTTGCAAACGCAGCAATGAAGTCTCGTGTTAGAGGGGCAATTAAAAAAGCGAGAGTTGCAGCAATGGAAAAAGATCCTAAAGTAAAATCTTTAGTTTCTGAAGCCCATAAACTAATAAACACTTCAGTTTCAAAGGGTGTTTTCCACAAAAACAATGGTTCTAGAAAATGTTCTAGACTAGACGCTTTTGTTAAAAAAGCATTAGTTGCCTAAAACTTAAATAATTATAAAAAATAACTAAAAGGTTATTTTTTTGTTTTGGTTTTTGCCTTAGAAGTATCAACAGAACCTAAAACTACATGTTTAGAGTATAGTTCATCAAGATTTTGTGTTCCATCTAATCTTCCATGAAAAACTATTTTTCCGCCATCTAAAATTGTTGCTGTATCTGCATATTTACCAACCTCAGATAAAATGTGAGAAGAAATAAAGATTGATTTCCCGGCATTTTTATATTTATCTAAAGTTTTAAAAAG
>CAMRCV010000059.1 GCA_947041065.1 uncultured Mycoplasma sp. | reverse complement strand
TTTCTTTTTTATTTATTTGATAAGCAATAGATCAAAAGGCGAATATCATTAAAATAAAAATACCTCCTAAAATAAATATCGGTCCAATCATTCATAGACTTCCTGTTTTGGTGGCTCCGTTAATCCCAATAGAAGTACTCATACTTGGATTAATATTAGTTAATGAACCATAAACACTGAATCTAGTATAAAAAGGTAATGAATAAGCAAACAAACCATAAAATAAAGGATATATCATTGAAACTCCAATTATTTTTGAAAATTTCTGAGGAGCATTTTTGTTTATAAATAAAGAAGTAACAGCAAAAGCAATAAACGAGAAAGGTGCTACTGCATGAGTTCAAGAAGTTTTTGCTCATTGAAAATCTAAAACATAGTTATCTAATGAAGTTGGAAATAAATAAAATCAAAAGATTGCTGAAACAATAAAAATGTAAGCAGACACAGCAATCATAATAGTGTTGTTTCTAAAAGCTATCTTTCTGTTGAATGCCACGAAAAAAGTCATAAATACAAAACAAGTAATATTTGTTAATTGAGTAAAGAAAGGGAATGTGTCAAAAATATAATAATTTTCTAGATATGCTTTGTATTGTTCTTGTGAAAACCCTGGTTTAAATCCTTCTTCAGGAATTGGGTTTAAAATATTGAAATCATAAAAATTAGAAGAAATCAAAAAACAAAATATAAAACCTACTATTGTAACTAAAAAAACAAAATAACCAAATGCTGTATTTCAAAATAACTTATTTCTTTTACCATTTCTTTTAAGGCCGCTTTTAAAAGTTCCAAAAGATAACTGACGCATTCCTACTCTGTTTTGAGAAATGTAATTAAAGAATTCTTCATATAACTTATTTTTTATACCAATATAAATAGTATAAGGAACAATTAATCAAGTAAAGATTCCCATTGAAGCAACAAAATGCTTTTTATAATTTGTTTTTTGCATTCTTTTAATTTCTAAAGCATTAAGACCTGACATTAATAAACATATAATCAATGAAGTTGCAGACCAAGCTCTAGCTGCTTGAACAGAAACGGGCATAAGTGTTCCTGTTTCAAATGATTTAGGATCAAGTAAAGAACTTCAACCATAAGTTTTTCAATTAGGGAAATCTGTGGCAAAAATTACCATTCCTATTATGGCAAAAACCACCATAACAATGGAATAAATAGTTATTTTAGATATTTGCTTGTAATTCATAAAATATATTATACATTTTATTTAAAGTTGTTAAAATAATTTTGGTTATAATGTTAATAGTGTTTTTGCATCTTTTTTAAGTAATATTTGGCAATTTAATTGTTCCAAAAGTGCCTATTATAAAAAAAATAAAATAAATGTTAAAAATAAAATAAATGTTATATAATTAGTTTAGCGAACATAGCAAAAGGGATCACCTGAATCCATTCCGAACTCAGTAGTTAAGCCTTTTTACGTCGACAATACCATTAGGGAAGATAGATAATCGCTGCTTTTTTTTGCTTTTTTTTCAGGAGGTATGATGAAAAGTTTTTCATTTGAAATTAAAAACGAGTTAATTACCAAGACTTTGAACAAAAAACAAGCAGCATCTTTTATAGATGGAATAATTTTTTCTTCTGTCAAAGATGAAGAAGGTGAAGTTAAGATTCTATTTAAAAATGAAATAATTTTCAATAAAGTAAAGAATCTTTTAAAAATAAGCGAAAAACCATTTGAGATAAAAAATCAAATGCTAATATTTTCAAAAAATAATTTGCAGAAAATGATAATATCAGATCCACAACTTTTTTTTGCAGGAGCTTTTGTTTCTGGTGGGTCAATATCGTCCTTAGAATCATCTTCATATCATTTAGAATTAAAAATTAAGAGCGTTGAAATAGCCAAAATTATGCTTGATAAACTGATTAGTCATGAATTACATTTTTCTATGCTTGATAAAAATGATTATGCAATCTTATATATGAAAAAAAATGAGCAAATATCAGAATTTTTAAAAGCGATTGGCTCACAAGATTCATTTTTCAAATTTTTTGATGCAATCATAAGTAGAGATCATAAAAACCAAATTACAAGAATTGGTAATTTGGATATTTACAATCAATTAAAATTAGTTGATTCCCATGCTTTATTTTTAGATAATTATCACTTTATAGTTAAAAATAAGCTTTTAAATAAATTTAAAGCTGATGAAATAACATTTTATAAATTTAAAATCGAACACCCCTACTTACCACTTTCTCAAATAAGCGATGAATTATTCAAAGCTCATAATATTATCAAGACAAAAAGTGGATTAAATCATTGATTAATCAAAATTAGAAATATTGCAGATGATTATGAATATCGTTTGCAAGTACAAAAAAAATAAATTACAAATTATTAATAATCATCTTATTTAAAATTCAATATCTATTTTTTAAATAAGATAAAATTATAGCACAAAATTTATTTATTCAAATTTATAATAAATAAATAATATAGTGTTTTTTATTTTAAATTATGGTAAAATTAAAAAATAACCTTTTATATTTGCCTCTTTTTGAATGAAAATACACTTTTAAAAACTGCAAAACTATAAATACAAACCGAAAAGAGACGCTTTATGAGTAAACCCACAAATTATCAAGTAAGAAAATATGGTCCATTAACTGATAGAAGGGATTACTCAAATACCAAAACTGAATTAGAAACACAAGATTTTTTACAAATGCAAAGAGATTCTTTTGAATGATTTTTAGAAAAAGGTATTGAGGAAAGTTTCAAAGAAATTTACCCTATTCGTTCAAACAATGGAAAAATGGTAATTGAATATATTTCAAAATCTAAAAGAATTGAAAGATCTAAAAATGAATCAAAATCAATTGATGAAGCGAAGCAAAAAGGTATTACTTATGCAGCTAAATTGTATGGTAAATTAAGAAAAACAATAATTGAAACTGGAGAAGTTAAGGAAGAAGAAGTAATTTTCGGAGAAATTCCTTTGATGACAAATGGTGCTTCATTTATTATAAATGGTTCTGAAAAAGTAATTATTTCACAACTTATTCGTTCTTCAGGAGCATATTTTGGTCGTCAAGTAAGAAATAAACAAGCTGATGATCTATTTAATAAAGTGGAAATTATTCCAAAATTAGGTTCATGAATTGAAATTTACCACAGAGTAACAGGTAATTCTATAGATGGAGTTAAGATAAGAATTGACAAACATAAAGCAGTTCCTGTTTCAGTTTTCTTAAGAACTTTTGGTTTAAACAAAGATACAATTGTTAAATTATTTGGAAATTCTGACGTTTTAGAAGAAACATTGAAAAAAGATAAATATCAAACTCAAGAAGAATGTATTGAAACTCTTTATCAAATCATTAGAAAAGGAGATAGAGTTACTGCTGAATCAACAGCAAACTTATTCCCAAACCTTTTATTTAATAGTCGTAGATATAACTTATCTAAAACAGGTAGATATACAATTAATCGTAAATTAAACTTACAAAATAGAATTGTTAATAAAGTTCTTGCAGAGGATTTAATTGCAGAAAAAGATAATGAAGAATACGCAGAAGGACAAGTAATCTTTAAAAGTGGTCACAAATTTAATATTACAGATGCTAAAAAAGTTGATCAATTATTCATTGATGGTGTTTTAAAGTTAACTAAAATTCCTGATATTACAGAAAAGTCTTATGGAAAATTAATTGAAGATTATCCAAAACTTAAAAAGAGAATCAAAATTACTTTGGTAAAAGTATTCCAAAATGAAAAAGATGCAAATACTGAAGGGTTAGAACCAATTACAATTATTGGTAATGATCCAACAGCAACAGAATTAAATTTATTAATTCCTGATATTATTGCTTCAGTTTCATATTACTTTAACTTAATCCAAAATATTGGACAAGACGATGATCCCGATTCATTAATCAACAAAAGAGTAGTTCTTGTTGGTGAATTACTACAAAATCAATTTAAAATTGGTTTAACTAAACTTGAAAAAAATACAAAAGAAAGAATGTCTTCAAAAGAAATTGAAAAAGTTACTCCTAAAAATGTAACTAACAACAAGCCTGTTTACAATCAATTTAAAACATTTTTTAACTCTTCTAAACTTTCACAGTTCATGGATCAAATTAATCCACTTGGAGAAATTTCTAACAAAAGACGTGTTACTTCTTTAGGGCCTGGTGGTCTAAATAGAGATACAGCTCAATTTGAAGTTCGTGATGTTCATCCAACTCATTATGGAAGAATTTGTCCTATTGAAACACCTGAGGGACCTAACATTGGACTTATTCTTAATTTAGCAACTTATGCAATTATTGATGAATATGGTTTTTTAAAAACTCCTTATTTCAAAATTACAAATGGTGTTGTAGATTATAAAGAACCTATTTACTTAACAGCGATAGATGAACAAGGGTTTACTTTTGCTCAATCGTCAATTAATATTAATGAAAATAATGAACTAGTTGATGATCACATCACAGTTAGAAAAGACAATGATTTTATTATTGTTGGACCTGATATGGTTGATTTTATGGATGTTTCTTCTAAACAAATGACATCAATTGCAGCTGCTGCGATTCCTTTCTTGGAAAATGATGATGCTAACCGTGCACTTATGGG
>CAMRCV010000058.1 GCA_947041065.1 uncultured Mycoplasma sp. | reverse complement strand
TTTTGCTATATTTGGCATTCCTGTAATATCATTACCACCATTTACTTCAATAATTGCAAAATCAGGTAATTGATTATTGAAATACGTTTGTTTAATAGCATCTACTACAGACGCATTTGACACTACTGTTAAATCACCTGCATTAGAGGTAGCTTTTACATGTAGCTCTTGCTTTTTATTATTATTAAAAAGTTGAGTAACATATAAGTGGAATTCTGATCAATCATTCAAAGAGGTTAATTGAAAAGCATCCAACGCTTTGGTTGTACTATCTTTTATTTTAATTACTTCATCTTTTGTAAAGATTTTTGTACCATCTAGTCCTATTCCAGGTTTTGAACTTGATGTAATATTAAGTTTCATTATATCAAAATCTTCGGTTAAGGGTTTGTCCTTATTAGATGTAAGTAATATATCTGAAAAATCACGCAAGTTCGAAGGATCTATAGTTCAAGCATCTGTTCTACCTGTCGCTTTCAATGAATTTGTAATTGCAACAACTTTAAAATCCTCGATAGTAAAGAAGGCTCCACCACCTATTAATTTGTCATCAGTAGTACTTTTTATTTGTCAAAATACTTTTACATTAGCAAACAATCTATCAACTTCAATTTTAGTTATTTCACTTTTGAATGTATATGTCTTAAAGTCTTCTTCTATTATTATTTGCCTTGAGTTTTTATTAAAATTATCTAAACCCGTGAAATCTTCTACTGCGCTCATTTTAGCTTCAGTATCAAAATCTTTAGCTCTAAATTTATCAGGTGTAATTTTTGAATCAACGTATTGTTCTTTCGCCTGTAAAAAAGCCTTACCAAGTATTTCTTCTGTAGCAACACCTTCTTCAACTTTTGGTGGCACTACATCAGGTTCTGTTGGTGGTAATTTACCTCCTGTGTCTTCTGTGGACGCACACGACACCATTGATGCAATCGGCAGTATAATAAGTGATGTCATACCTAACCCTAATAATAATTTTTTCATAATATCCTCCTATATGTTGTATTTTTACAATTAATTATATCACTTTAAATAAATGCTAAATTAAAACATTTAAATAATAATTAAATTGGTTTAAATCCGATAATTGTTAATCAAAATGGGCATTTCCTATTTTTAATTTAATTTGACTTATAACGTTTGTCTTCTTCAACCCCCCCTGTAAATAAGGTATTGCTCCAAAAGTGTTTTCACTAAACCTAACATCTACATCAGTAAATGTTTCTGGTAATATAAATGAAGCAATATAGATATTTTTACCAAGTGACAGCTACAAGCAGACAAGTAATTACAAAACAACAATATTGACTTAATTGAAAAGAATTGTTACAATTTAAATAAACATAATAATATAGAGGTATAACATATGACACAAAAAGAATTACAAGAGTGATTTGAAGAATTAGAAAAATTAATTGAAAAACACCCAAGACAGTGAAACACATTTAAACTTACTTCAAGACATAAAGAAAATGTTTCTTGTATCTCTTGTATTTATGGATCACAGTCAGAAGAGCAATTAAATGAAAACCATCGATTTTCAATAGCAAGGAACCCCGGAAGATGCGCTGTTTGTTTTATTAAAACTGAAGCTTTGCTTTAGTTTAATTTATTAAAATATAAAACTTCTTTAATAAAGGTTATAAATGCTTTTTTTAAAATCATTTTGTTTCTGCTTTTTAACATAGCATGTGTTATTCATTAAGAATATACCAAAACATTGAATAATAAAAAACTTTACAAGAGTTCTTTTTGAATGTGTTCAACCACATATTTTATATCTTTACTTTTTGATTTTATGAATTCATTGAATTGATCTTCGTTATATTTACCTTTCGAAATTGAACTGGAAACATTTAGTGAATCATAAATAGTTTGAGAAACTCAACCATTTTTTTTAACACCAAAAACTTCAAATTCATTTTTTTCAGTTGCAAAACCATATACCATTAAATTTTTCATAATTACTTCTATATGATAATCATCAACTAAATATTTAATAGATTTGAAATTTGCTTTATTTTTATTAAATGAATTCATATTTTCAGCTATGAAATCTAAACTTAATTTTTCCTCAATAACAATGTTTTTTTCTTTGAAAGAATCGAAAATAATATTTTCATTAATCATCATTTTGTACCTTTCAAAGCTTCAAATTTTTTGACAATTTTCGAACAATCAATTAGTTCTTTTTTCAATTTCTTTTAAGTTTCATCCTAATATTTCATTTTGAGAATCTATAAAGTATTTATTTAAAGGAAAACTATCTTCGTTTCTAAAAAGATTTTTTTTGAAGGCAAAAATTTTGTTTGAAAGCTTCGTGTTGTAGGCTGTTAATGTTAAATTTCCAATAGTATGAACTCTTGATAAAACTAACCCTTCGTCTTCGTCATACCCAGCACTTCTTCATTCACTTCTATCTTGTGGCATTACATGCTCTATTGTTAATTTATCTCCTGAAAGTTTCTCTTTGTACATGTAACTAGATAATCTATAAATAAATGACTTTGTAACTTTTCCACTTTTATTAAATATGTTGGTTTCCATCATTCCATGTTTAAACTCATCATCACTAGGAGTTCTATAAGAGGCATCTTTCGAAGGTTTATGCACTAGAAAAAAATATAATATTGAATCTGTTTTAAAATCTTTAAAATATTTATCTCTTATATCACGAGAAACAGTCGGAATATATCTTGTAATAGAATTTTCTTTCAATCCATAAAATTCTCTTTTGAATTTATATGATTCTAAAATTAAAAGAGAATTTTGAATAATCAACTCTTGTTCTTTAGTCATGTAAATATGATTATTTTGTATTTTACTATTTTCACTAAAAAAAGTAATGATAAGGACTATATATGTTCCCACAGACTCTATCAATGTACTCAATGATGGGTAAAAAGAAGGATTTTCTCCTCATTTTTTCTTTTCTAAATAATTGTAATAAAAAAAGAATTCATATAAATATTCAAAGAGTTCTTTTGATTTTTTTAAATAAAAAGTTTTATGAAGTTTTATAAATGATTTATATATATTTTTAGGATTTTTATTTGGAAGATCAGCTGTTATGAAACCAATAAAATGACGAATTACATCATCATTAGATTTCAATTTACTAACATCCGATAATTTATTCACCATGAAAGATAGTTTTTTATCTTTATCTAAATCACCATCCAATTCATTACTGATATTTGAAAATAAGTAATTTTTAGTTAAGTCAAATGTACTTAGGGGTTTCCCTGTTGAATTTATTTGGGAAAATAAAATGTGTTCATCAGCTTCTGCATCAACTATAACCTCTGACAAAAGAACTTTACTTAATTGATTATAAAGTTTGTTAATAACGGCTTCTTTATCAACTCTTTTTGTTATGAATGTGTTGATAGCGTCGTAATTTTTATAATATTGTGTGTCCAAAACTTTTTGATCAAATGAGTCATCTTCACTTTTCATTATTTTCAAAAGAATCTTCCCGTCCTTCAAATTTGCTGAGTCAAATTTAATTTCTTTATGCATATCATCTAATGTTTTTTTTATTTCACCAGAATTAGAGCCACAATATTTTCAAATACTTTTATATATCAATAGAATTGTAGATATTCTTTGTTGACCATCAATAATAATATAAGAATGTCTTTTGCCTTTTTTAAGAATAATAGAACCCAAGAAATAGTTTTCTGTTTTTGAATCATAAATATCATCTAATAGTTTGTTAACGTCATCTACATCTCATGAATAACCTCTTTGATAAAAGGGAATTTTAAGGTCGCTACAAGCACGTAGCAAATCTTTTAGTGTTGTTTTTGTTATTGTCATTTTAATCAGTCCTATGTATAAATATTCTGTATATATCAGTATAGCAGTAAAATTAAATTAAATATAAGGATTTGAGAATAAAGTTCTTAAGTATTTAAAATTATAATTCTATTTTTTTATTATAATTTTAGAATAAGGTTGCGTGATATGAATTCTGAAAACCAAAATGATAATAATTCCAAAATAAAAAGTACTGTTTTAGAAGAAATAAAGCAGTATGTTAATTCTGAAAAAAAACAAGATGATTATAAAAATAATTATTTTGTAAAGCCTATTTTTATCTTTGGAGAAAAAGGGGTGGGAAAGTCTCATATTGTAAATAAAAAAGTAATTAGCAAACTTAAAGATGAAGGTAATTATGCATTCTTAGTTGAAGCAAACAACTTAGAGGAACTCAAAGATGAAATATATAAATTGACTTATCAAAAAGATCGAAACACAAAAGAAAGAATCGCAGACAAGAAACCAACAATTATCATTTCATTATTAATATTACTCTTACTTTCAACAATTTTATTTTGCATTAGTTTGTGACAAATAATTTCTTTTGAATCACACTTATGACAAATGGGTTTAATTTCTTCATTCTTTTTTATGCTTTTTTTAATTTATGGATTGTCATATGTAAAATGAAATCTAAAAAAAATGAAAATTAGCAAACTTAAAATGAGCGAGAGTCAACTTCCTATCACAAAATATACAAAAAAAGAAATATCTAGAAAGCGTTTTTATCATACAAAAGGTTTTATCCCATCTTCAATAATTTTGTTGGCAATTTTTTTAGGATTATTTATTTGAAGTTTAATAGAAATAAATAATTTTGATGCAGCAAAAGAATGGTCAATATTAGTTGTTTGTTCGTTTATTTTTGCCCTAAT
>CAMRCV010000057.1 GCA_947041065.1 uncultured Mycoplasma sp. | reverse complement strand
AGTAATTAAAGGTATTGAAGATGTTACTCCAATTCCTCATAATGGTACTAGACCACCTAAGAAAATTTTAAAGAGAAGGAGAGCATAATGCCAAAAATAACTAAAATTAATTACAATGAAATTAAATCTAAAAAAATTTCTGAAAACAATACAACATTTGTTATTCAACCTCTTGAAAGAGGAATGGCAAACACTTTAGGAACATCAATTAGAAGAGTTTTACTTTCATCTATTTATGGTGTTGCTTCATTTGCAGCAAAAATAAGTGGTATTTCACATGAATATGCTCCAATTGCTGGTGTTGATGTTGATGTTATTACATTGTTATCAAACTTATCTTTAATTAAATTTAATTATAATCCTGAAGTTTTTCAAGAAGATACAATTATTAAAGTTTATTTTAAAAATGAAAACGAAGGTGTTATTAAAGTTAGTGATTTAAATATTCCTTCTGAATTAACTTTATCTACTAGTGGTGATATGGTAATTGCTAATGCTGCCAAAAAAGGTGCATTAGAATTCGAATTATTCTTAAGAGCTGATAGAGGTTACTACGATTCAGATTTTAATAAAATCATTATTAAAGAAAGTAGTTCAAAAATGGATTCAAAAATTAAGTCTGGATCATTTATTGCAATTGATTCAAACTTTTCACCAATTGTTAAAGTGTCAACAAATGTTGAAGAATTAAATACTTCTTCATATGCTGTACAAGAAAAATTGGAATTTACAATTGAAACTAACGGAACTATCGAAGCTAAAGATGCTCTTTCACAAGCTGGAGAAATCATGATTGCTCACATGCAAGTTATTGGGAACATCGAAAACTTAGATTTAAATAATATTTTTGAAGATGAAACTCCAAAAAAAGAAGATTCAAAATTTGAATCAATGACTATTGATGACTTAGACTTAACTGTTCGTTCAACTAATGGTTTAAGAAGAGCAAAAATCTCAAAAGTTTCAGAACTGATATCATTATCAGAGTCTGAATTAAAAAATATCAATTCAATTGGTGAAAAATCAGTTAATGAAATTGTAGCAAAATTAGAAGAATTAAAAATATTCTTGAATAAAGGAGATGAATAATGGCTAATCCACATCAACTCTTTAGGAGAAACGCAACATGAAGAAAGCAAATAGCTCGTTCTTTAGCAACTGACGTTCTAGTTCACGGAAGAATTACAACTACCGAAACAAGAGCGAAAGAAATTAGAAGACATGTTGAAAAAATGATCACTAAAGGGAAAATTAATACTTTGGCTTCAAGAAGATCTGCCGCAGCATTTTTAAGAGATGTTAAAACAAAAGATGGTGTTCCAGCTTTAAAACATTTATTTGAAAATCTTGCTCCAAGATTTAAAGACCGTCAAGGTGGATATACTAGAATCATTAAGTTACCAGCCCGTCAAGGTGATGCAACTAAAATGGCAATTCTTGAATTAGTAAAATAATTTACGAATAACATTCTATTAATATTAATCGAAATAAAAACACTTGATTACAAGTGTTTTTATTTATCCCTTGAATTAATAAGCAATGTATTTTTTCAATAATTCAGCAATACTTCCAAATTTTTTGACAATCTCTTTTTTAGTTAAGTCGATTTTAATTTCTTGTTCAGCTAAAACAATTACTCTTTGAGTCATTTCATCAATAGAATCGATATCATGAGAAACCAAAACTAAGGAAGTTTTATTCTTATTACAGTAATTGATAATAAAATTTTGAATATTGTTTTTAATTGCAATATCTAAACCTGTGGTAAATTCATCTAAAAATAAAATTTTGGGTTTATTCAATAAAGCAAGAGTTACATTCAATCTTTGTTTTTGACCACCTGAAAGTTTGGAAATTTTATTTTTTAAAATATCCTTTAGTTGAAAAGTTTCTAAAAAATCATTGAATTCTTCAACATTAATATCTGAAATATTATTTAATTTAATAATAAAATCAATCATATCTTTAACATTTAACCCTGATGGGAATTCTGAATCTTGAAATTGAACACCTAAGTATTCATAAGGTTTGTTCTTTTTGTGCTCAAAATGGTATATTATCTCTCCGCTGGTTGGCTTTCTGGTTCCAGACAATATTTCAACCATTACAGTTTTACCTGCACCATTAGGGCCTAAGAAAGCAATATTTTCTCCATCATATAAATTAAAAGAAACATTTTCGAAAACAACCTTCTCACCTTTTAGTGTTTTAAATTTACATGACAAGTCCTTAACTTCAATCATTAATTTTTTTTCATTTCCTTGATCGTTAGATAAAATAGCTAATGATTTATAAGGATTTTCTGTTTTTTTAGATTCAATATTTTTTATTTTTTCTCAAATATTATTCTCTTTATTTCTGTTAATTATTTTTATCATATCGTTAGTCCTCTTCTTTCTTTTTTTAATTAAATTAATCTTATCTACTTGATCAACTAAACTTTTTATAAGCGATAAAGTTAAATCCAATAAAAATAACTGTTGGCATAAACAAGTTTAAAACTTTTTGTCATGCTGCAATAATAACAAGTGATCCTTCAGTTGGATTAGCAGATGAAATTGAGAAATCTTGAAAATCAAAAATACTTTGCGAAATTCCCTCTATTGGCTTTATTAAGACATTGTTTAATAATGATGTTGCGTAATTAATTGGTGAAAATAAACTTATATATTTAATAGCTTCAATTCCACCAATAACAAATATTGGTACAAAATAACCAGCAAGAGTTATTGTTAACAACATAATTGATAATCCTATCAATTGAACAGTTGCTGATTTCTTAGAAACCGAAGCTAATAAAATTCCTGTTGAAATTGCACTAATAAATAACATTATTATTGCAAATATAAATTCTCCTCAATTGATATGAGCCAATTCCTCTGGAGCATCAGTATTTAAAAAGCACAAAAAGATGATAGTGACAAGGATTGTTGAAAAACAACACATTAAGAAAAATCAAGCAGCAACTATTAAGTTATATTTGATTGGAGTAATGCTAGAAGTTGATATTCTTCTCAAAACAATAGATTGCTTTATTTCCACAAGCATCTGTGGCAATGAAATCATAGTTATTGGTAAAACCGATAAAGCAATAAATGCAGGAAATGCAGAAACAAAAAAACTAGGACCGCCGTCATTGCTTCCATTATTTTCAATTAAATAATAAATCAACATAAATGAAAACGGTAACAAAAGCATTGTTAGTGGACCAACTTTAGATTTCCAAAAAAACTTGTTGATTAATGAAATGATTGAGAATTCTGAATTAAATTTTGTCATAATTAAATTATATTCCTAATTTATATATTTTTATTATATTCTTTAACAAACTCTTTAAACAAAGTGATTATATGTAAGAATATGACATCTTTGTTATTTGTATCATATGCTAATTCAATGTTTTCTCCATCAGGTGTCTTTGATGCTAGGTTGATTAAAAATTTATTTATACCGTCGTTGGTTCAATCTTCTGAGTCTTCTGAAATTGTTAAATATTCTTTTGCAAAAGAAACAATGATTTCTTTTGATTCTTTATTTTCTTCATCCCCTGTTTTTATTTTTTTTATTTTTTCTGTAATGATTAATGTCATGTTATTTTTCTCCTTTGATTTTCATATATCTTTTTTCCAAAAAGTCTATTCCACCTTCAAGATAGTGCGCTGAAGCAGACTCTGCAATATCTGTGTTTTGGGAAATATTGTTTGCTTCATAATATTGATTGTTTTCATTATTTAAATCAGCAACAATAACTTTCCCTGGATTTGTTAAAATTCCAATATTAGCATTATGTGTCACAATAAATACTTGTTGTGATTTTTGAGCTATCATATCCAAAATATTTGTGGCAATAGTGTAGTTATCCAAATTATCTTCTGGTTGATCTAAAAACAAAATTTTATCAATTGAACTATTAAATTTATATTTAATACCATAAATAGATTTTTGTCCTAAAGACATTTTGTCATAATCTTTACCTTCAGCAAAAACTTTGACAAATTCTTTTAAGTTTCTAGAAATGCAATTAGAAATCTTTTTGCGATCAAAATCTTTTGGACCATTTTTAATTAAGTTTAATAATCATTTAGATATATCGCTAATAGATCCACCTGGAGTAGGTAACACTATTTTTAAAATATCAACAATTTTATCTTGATCAAGTGTAACCATTGAATCTATTTTATAAGAGAGCAATGAATTATTCGTTTGATTATTTAATTCATCATTTTCAAAATTTAAAACAACATCATTATTAATTAATTCTTCGAATATTTTCTTTTGCTGAAAAATTTCATGTGCTAGTTTTTTAAAATAATCTTGTGCTTGTCTTTCATAAGCTTTTAGTCCAACTCCTTGAAAGTCATTTCTTTTAATTTCTTCAATAGTTTTTTTGTATGCAAACTTAAAGCTATTAACCATATTATTTATTTTATTTATAAATGATTTTCTGTTTTCAATTACCAATAAAAAGTTAACATAATCTTTTGCTAAAGTATTACTTACTTCTTTAAAGTTTTGAACAAATTTTTCATTTATAAGATTAATGTTTGGGGATTCATATCTCTCTTCCAAGACACCATTAAAGTTTAGTGATTTATATTTTTCAAGTTCAACTTTTTGTTCTTCAGAATTTTTAATTATATTATTCAAATATCTTTGTTCAATATTTATTTTTTGTTTGTCACATCTGTTAAATAAAAAAGATCTCTGTTGA
>CAMRCV010000056.1 GCA_947041065.1 uncultured Mycoplasma sp. | reverse complement strand
GTAAAGGCAAACGCTGTATATAAGAAACCTAATGCAAATACAACTAATTGAATAACTAAAAGTACTGTTTTCATTTGAGGCATAATTGAACCTGCTCAAGAAACCATAGCTAAAATTGGAAAAATAAACATAGTTACTAAAGATAGTTTTACTTTCAATCATGAAGCAGGGAAAGTTCCTTTTAATTTAAATGTTGTAAAAAGCAATGTTGCTCCCATAACAACAAATCAAGCTATTGTACCAATCCCAAAGATTAATGAACGCATTTGTGATATTTGACTAATAGCATCAATAGTTCCGTTTTCAGGATATGCAAATGGTGGAATTGACATTATTATAACAATTAATGATAAAAATAATGAGTTAACCAATTGAACAATATAATAATTGACAATAAAGAGTTTCTTTAACGACCCCTTATATATTCAAGAAATTAAGCCCATTGAGAATAAAGCTAAAAATAAACCTATAAAAATATTTACAAAATCTAGATATTGAAAGTCCAATTCTGGTGCTTGTGCTCCTGAGAATAAAAAAGAAAGAGACAATAAAGAAATGAATAATGAATACATAAAATAAGAAGCAGCCTTCAAGTAATTATCTCACCTTATTTTTTTTGTTAGTATATCTTTATTTTGAGTGATGTAGCCCTTGTTTCTTTCAAGGTCTAAAGATTGTGTTGCTTCGTATGCCATAGTTTTCTCCTATAATAATTTTTTTTATAATTATAACATTTAAATGTTAATTATATTTGTTTTTCAGTATTTGTATTTAATACATTTTATGTTGTTGTTTTTTAAAAATTATCTTAATTTTATGAGGGTTTGAAACCTTTAGTAATAGTTTGCATATAGGTAGTTGTTGCTTTTGGGTTTGATATACTTTTTATTTGTACCTCAACAGAAATCGCCGATTTCCCCGATAACACTATCTCTTGAGCAAATAATATGCTATATTCAAGATCAGGATATGATGTCTTTCTAAATAAAAATGCTTCAAAATCTTTAGATTCTATTATTTGTTTGATGGTTTTACTTTGGTATGAACGAGCAATTGTTGGTTTTATTCCTCACTTTGTAAATAGATCATTTTCAAGCATATTATTTATTTCATTTTGTTGAATAGATAATAAACCTGTTAATTTAGTTGTATAAATCTTTGTATTGGCTGTGTTTTCTTGAGAAACTACAACTTCAATATTTAAAGATTCTTGAACAATATCATCTGGTTCAATTGTTGCTGAAGAAATTTTGTAATTAAATTTAGGTAAAGAAGGCAGTCCTTTGAAAATCAAGTATTTTTGAGAATTATTATTATTAATAGATTCTATAATTTCTTGAGATGTTGGAGGAGTACTAAGTTTATCACTTAAAACTACTTCTAATTCTTCTGCATTCTCTACAAAGTTAGAAGAATCTAAGTCTGTAAAATCTTTTACCATAAGTGTACCGCTGTTATTTGTCAACAATATACCATCATTAACTTGAAATAATATTATTGTTTTCCCTAAAGATATATTTAATTCTATTTCTTTATTTAATTCTTCGTCAGTTAAATTTGTACCTAATTCTTTAAATTTATCAATGAATTTAACTACATCTTCAACAGCAGAACGTTGATCTATTGTTAATATAGATTCTAATAAAGCTCCATTTGATTCGTATTTGTAACTACCTTTTTTTATTTCAGAAAAATCAGATGAATTAATTGTAATAGAATCTGGGGCAACGGTTGCACCGGGAGTTGAGACAGCACTTGCATTAACATTTATGCCATACTTTGGCAAAACAGTAATTGTTTGATTGATAACTGTTGTTGAAGAAATCTCAGGAGTTGCAAAAATATTAGTTAGCGTAGTTGTGTATTTCAATGACTCAAGATTTGAATTTGTTACTTGAACTTCAACTTCTAAATTATTTCCTAATGGAGTTTTTGAAACCACTTCATATTTTAAACTAGGTTCATAACCTACTATTGTTTTGAAATCAAAATCTTTATCTGTTGCATATGATGACATTCATTCAGAAGAATAATTACTCATTTTTTTACTTACATTAGGAGCTATTTTCATTTCATTAGCTGCAGTTAAATGTTCTGAAGGAGTTTTGGTATTTTCTTCATAATAACTCATTA
Source organism: uncultured Mycoplasma sp. (assembly GCA_947041065.1). Taxonomy (GTDB): domain Bacteria; phylum Bacillota_I; class Bacilli_A; order Mycoplasmatales; family Metamycoplasmataceae; genus UBA710. The sequence continues at coordinate 2,583 of CAMRCV010000056.1, read as the reverse complement.
CTGCTCAGCCACTAGCGGCCGCACCAGCACAAGCTAGTGTTGAACCAAGACTGATAATTATTCATTTTGCTTTTGTTGATATATACATTAAACCTCTTTAACTAATAATTAATTCATAAATTATAATACTTTTTTAATATTTTTCTTTAAATTTATCAATATTCTGGAATAAACCTGAATAAATTTGATTATACATTATTTCTCAATTATCGTTATTATTATTTATTCCGGAAGAAATATCATTATATATAACATTAGACATACTTCCCGGCATTACCGTTGAAGACAATCCACTAAAGGCGTTGGAATTAATAACTAAAATATTTGATAAATCAATTTCTAATGACCGGTTTGAATTTTTAAGGCCTGCTAGAAAATCTTCAAATATAAAATAAATATCTTCACTAAATTTTATTTTTTCAATTTTTAAACCATTTAGCGTTTTAATATTTTTCATTATATGATCTGAACTTCTTAACATTTCTTTGAAGTAAAGTTCTCCATTTTTTAGAATTCAAGGTAATTCTTTAGATTCGAAAGGACTTCTTTCGACATATATTCATTTATTTGCAGAAAATGCATTTCCAGAAACATACATAACACTACTAGGAATAACTACTTTAGTCAAGTTAATATTATTGGTAAATGAATTATTAGTTATTTCAGCACTTACTCCAGATTCAAAAACTAAGCTTGTTATATTATTGCCTTGAAATGAATAATCTCCTAAAGTTTTTAAGTGACGAGAAAATGTCAGTTCTCCTAAAGCATTATTAAACTTTTTAATTTTGCAATTTTGGAACGCACTACTTCCTATTATATCAAGATGCTCCAAACCAACCACTTCATCAATTTGAATGTTTGAAAACATATAATTAGGCATTCGCCTTTCAATATTGTTGTTTGTAGAGTCATTAATAGTTAATTTTTGAATATGAGAAATATTGGTATCTCTAAAAGTCTTAATAGATGATGTGCTTCCCAAGTCTAAATCTAAATCTCAAATAACTTCTTTTATAACTACTTTAATATCTGTATCTTTTGATAGCAAGATATTAAGTTGATTAATTGCATCAGAATAAGAGTGGGTTTCTTTAACGGCTCCAAAATCAATTATATTGTTCTCTAATAATCCAGGAATAAACTTTTCATTTATTATTTTAATTTTTACACCTGGATCAAAAGATATTTTAGTAATTTCTGGAATTTCAAAAAAATCAACTGATTCTATTTGATTTTTTTGAAAAGCACCAGAACCGATTGATGAAACAGTTGATAAATTCAAAGTTTTTAATTTATTATCACCAAATACATTGATGGGAATTATCGTAATTTTAGGAATAATAATCGATGTTAAAAGATTATTTTGAAAAGAACCAGAATTTAAAGTTGTCAATTCTGGCATATCAATAGAAGTTAATTTGTTTTGAGAAAATGCATTTTGACCAATCTTAGTAACTTGAGGCATATTCAAACTTCCTTGTAATTGTGATTTATAAAAAGCAAAATCTCCAACATTAAGAATATTGCTTAAAAAATTTACGTCAACATTCGAAAGATTAATATCATAAAAGGCACGCTTGGGAATATTTTGTGCATTAGTTGGTAATGTTAATTTTGTTATATTATTAACTTCTTCTAAATATTTTATATTTTTATAAAAATCATCAATAAAAATGTTGGCTGAATTTTCTAGATTTAAGTGTCCTCCAACAAATAAACCTGTTAAATTACTAGGCATATCTCTTGTTACATTAACTTTTGAATTGGTTATTGAATTAATCAAATTATTATTTAAAACATTTGTTTGATTATATATATGCAAATTATTAAAAACACCTATTGGTTGAGTCTTGAATATACTATTAAAGTTTAAATCTGTGGGAAAGGCTGTATTTTCCAAATATAAATTTTGAACTATGTTTTTATCAGAACTCCCAAAATCAAAATAGTCATTTAAATTGTTTTTATAACCAGGAATTTTGCTTGCATCATTTTCTAAATTAAGAGTTCCGTCAACTACTAATTTTAAAATATCATTATTAATTTTTCTATTAATAATCATTTTGGTTTTTTTTATTTTCGCCATATTAATTGACAAAACCCCTTCAGGAATAACTAGAGTATTAATTAATCATTTATTCAATGATAAATCAGTATTTACATGTAAATCGTTAGTAGCGACAAAAATAACTTCATCAACATTAATTGTCAATGAATTTATTTGGTTAATTAATGAAATGTTATCGCTATTTTCATCCTCTTTAAAAAGAGACATGTTTATTATTATTTTATCAATAATAAATAATTCATCTTTACGCATTATAAGTTTTAATAAATTTAAAAGTTCTTGCAAAGTATTAACTGGATTATTAATATTTGAAAAATCCATTGTTTTAGTAGTTAAATCATAATAAAGTTTTAATTTCAAATTATCAGAAAGTAGATTTGTGAACTTAACAGTTGAATCAAAAGATGTATTGTGTATCATTGTAATTTTATTTGGAATATCAAAAACAGATATTTTATTGCTCAAAAATAATCTATCATCTATTTCGCTCACATCTTTTGGCAACTTAATAG
>CAMRCV010000055.1 GCA_947041065.1 uncultured Mycoplasma sp. | reverse complement strand
GCTCTTCCGATCTTGAAATATTAGCCTTATAGATACTCCTGGATACTCAACATGACCAATTTTTGTTTATGTGTGTCTTGGTTTGTTGATTAATTCAGCAGCAGCAAGTCTTGCTTGAAGGTGTGGAGCTTCTACTGGAGGAACAGATATTGTTGCATATTATTTTTCAACAAAAAGCAAAAAAGATGTCGGAAATTTTTTGTGAGTCATTGCTATGTTTTTATCTTTTTGCTCTGTTTTAGCATTAAATATTGGCGGAAAATATAGTTCATTTTTTGGTATTAGAACTATTTGTTCATTATTTTATATTTTATTTAGCTCTTTTATTATTAACAAACTATACCCAAAATATAAGAAAGTTGTAATGAGAATTGATTCTAAAAAACATGAAGAAATTATCAAACATTTTAAAGAAACAAATTATTGACATGGATTTAAAGTTTCAGAATCTGTTTCTGGATATACAGATGCTAAAATTTATACTATCGAAACAGTTATGTTGCTTTTAGAATACAAAGAAATTAAACAGCAGGTTATTAAAGTAGACAATAATGCTTGAATTACCAGAACACTTATTGATGATTTATCAGGAAATTTTGATTATTCCAGAATCGATTAATTAATTATCAAGTTCTTCTATTCTTGGTATATGACGCCCAGCTTCAAAATCATTATTAATAAATGCATCAATCATCTTAATAACTTCTTCTATTGTTTGTTGTCTCCCACCAAACAATAGAATGTTTGCGTTGTTATGCATCTTGGCCATTTGAGCATCTTCTATTGATGTTATTCTAGCTCCACGAATACCTTTCACTCTATTAACTGCAAAACTAATTCCTAATCCTGTGCCGCAAATTCCGATTCCAATTGCTGATTTTTCAATTATTACTTGATCAGCTAATTTTTTACCATATTCTGCATAAGAAACACTAGAACCATCACATCCTAAATCTTCAATTTCAAAACCTTTTGACAATAAGTATTGTTTGATTTCGTTTTTTAATTCATAACCTCCATGGTCATTTGCCAATATAAACTTCATTATCTTAATTTCCTTCCAGTTGCAACATCTATTATTGATGAGGCAACATTTGTTCCATAACCAAAATTATATATTTTATTTATAGATGGAAAGATTTTTTTTGCCTCTTCAATTGTTTTGCAGTTATTTTCACCAGAAATATTTGCTGAAGTTAAGAAAAAAGGACCTTCTTCAGAAATCAATTTTAGAAGTTCTTTGTTATTAGGCATTCTATAAGAATTTTCATTGATAATCAATGTTGTAGAACCGGGTCAATATTTTTCAATATATTCCAAGGTTTGTTGATCGATATTTTCCATTTTTTTAAGTTGTTCAATGGAAGAGATAACAATAACTATTTTTTTATCTAAAGGTCTTTGTTTTAATTGATAAAGAGCTTTAAGGTTATCGTTATTAATTTTAGAACCAATACCGATTAAAGTATCTGTGGTAGTAATGAAGATTTCATCTTTTTTTAACATATAATTAATTATAACACATTATTTGTGTGGAGGTTTTTATGGAATTAGATTTACACGGACTTAGTGTCGAAGAAGCAACTAGTAGAATTTCTATGAGTTTGTGATCTTTTGAACAAGACGATTATGAAACAGAATTACGAGTAATTACAGGAAGAGGAACTGGTGCTATGCAAACCACCTTTTTGAATATTCTAGATGAACATGATAATTTACAATGTGTAGAAGTTAATTCTGGCTCATATCTTGTCACCAAAACAAACTATTAATAAAAAGAATATTGATTTATAATTGTAATATGAATTTAGATAAAAAGAATTTTATTATCGTTAAAGGCGCTAAAGAAAATAACTTAAAAAATATAGACGTTGTAATCCCAAAAAACAAATTGGTTGTTTTTACAGGTCTTTCTGGAAGTGGGAAATCATCTCTAGCATTCAACACAATATATGAGGAAGGAAGAAGAAGATACATTGACTCCCTTTCTTCTTATGCTCGTCAATTTCTAGGCGGAACCAAAAAGCCTGATGTTGATTCTATTGATGGGTTATCGCCAGCAATTAGTATTGAACAAAAAACTACACATAACAATCCAAGGTCAACAGTTGGTACTATCACTGAAATATATGATTATTTAAGATTGCTTTTTGCAAGGTTAGGAAAACCATATTGTCCGAAACATAACATTGAAATATCAGCTCAAACATTAAAGGATATTTTAGATTCAATAATGAATCATGAAGAAGGATCAAAAATGATTATTCTTTCTCCGGTATTAACAGGAGCAAAAGGTGAAAATCAAAAATTAATTGAGAATCTTAAAAGAGAAGGTTTTCTAAGGATTAAAGTTGATGATATTTTTTACAATCTTGATGAAGAAATATCTTTGCCTAAAAACAAAAAATATGATTTGGAAATTGTTGTTGATAGAATAGTTTTATCAGAAGAAACAAAAGATAGAATTTCTGAAGCGATAGTGATTGCCTTAGAATATTCTAAAGGTCTTGTTAATGTGGAAATTGTGGACAAACCAAAAGAAAAATATTCACAATTATATTCTTGTATTAATAAAGATTTTGAAATGCCTAAAATTGAACCTAAACTTTTTTCTTTTAATAGTCCTTATGGTATGTGTGAATCATGTAAGGGTATCGGACTAATGTTAAGACCTGACATTGATTTATTAATTCCAAATAAAGCTTTAACCATTAATCAAGGAGCAATTGAATTTAGTGGCTTTATCCCAAGTAAAGACGGATTAGAATGACAAGAATTTAACGCTCTTTTAAATCACTATAAAATTGATAAAGATTTACCAATAGAAGATATGACAGATGAAGCTATGGAAATCATAAAATATGGATCGGATGAAGAAATTTCTTACACAATTTTTTCTAAAAATAATACTTACAAAAAAAACAATATTATTGAAGGTGTGTTTATTAAGTTGGACAGAAAATATTTAGATACAAGTAGTGATGATGTTAGAGAATATTATAAAAAGAAAATGTCAGAATTTAAATGTAATTTTTGTAAAGGTAAACGTTTGAATAAATATGCCTTATCAGTCAAAATTAACGAAATGAATATTAATGATTTTGTAGCACTTTCAATTGATCAAGCTATTGAAAAATTATTATCATTTAAATTTTCAGAAGTAGAGAAACAAATCTCTGATTTAATTTTAAAAGAACTTTCTAATAGATTGACTTTTTTGAAAGATGTAGGACTCGATTACTTAACATTAAACAGAACTGCAGAAACTTTATCTGGTGGTGAAGCACAAAGAATTCGTTTAGCAACTCAAATAGGTTCTAAGTTAGTCGGTGTTCTTTATGTTCTTGATGAACCTTCAATTGGATTACATCAAAGTGATAACGCCAAACTAATTAAAACATTGCAACATATGGTAGAAATTGGTAATACTTTAATTGTTGTTGAGCATGATGAAGAAACAATTATGAAAGCCGATTATATTGTGGATATTGGTCCTTTAGCAGGAGAAGAAGGCGGGAGAATAGTTACCCAAGGAACTTTACAAGACATTATGAATAATCCAGATTCTATAACTGGACAATATTTATCAAAAACAAAACAAATTAAAACTCCAACAACAAGAAGAAGTGGTAACGGTAAAGTGTTAGAAATTATTGGTGCCAAAGAAAATAATTTAAAAGATATTGATGTTAAATTTCCATTAGGAAAATTAATCTCTGTTACAGGAGTTTCAGGAAGTGGAAAATCAACTTTAATCAATCAAGTATTAATTAAGGCTTTGCAAAAAGAGTTGACTAATCCCAATGTCAAGCCAGGCAAATATAAAAAAATAAATGGTATTTATAATATTGATAAAATTGTTAAAGTTTCCCAATCAGCAATCGGTAGAACTCCTAGATCTAACCCAGCAACATATACTACAGTTTTTGATGATATTAGAAATGTTTTTACTATGGTTGAATTATCAAGAGCAAGAGGTTATGAAAAGGGAAGATTTTCTTTTAACGTTAAAGGTGGAAGATGTGAAAAATGTAGTGGAGATGGTTCAATTAAAATTGAAATGCATTTCTTGCCAAATGTTTATGTTGTTTGTGATCAATGTGAAGGTAAGAGATATAACTTGGAAACTTTAGAAGTAAAATATAAATCTAAAAATATTTCTGATGTTTTGGAGATGAGTGTTAAAGAAGCATTAAGTTTTTTTATTTCTAAACCAAAAATAAGAGAGAAGTTAAAAATTCTTGAAGAAGTAGGTTTGGGCTACATTAGATTAGGACAAAATGCTACGACTCTTTCAGGGGGAGAAGCGCAAAGAATTAAACTTGCTACCCACCTGCAAAAAAGCGCAACTGGGAAAACAATTTATATTCTTGATGAGCCAACAACAGGTTTACATACCTATGATATTCAAAATTTATTGAACATATTAAATAAAATTGTAAATAATGGCGATACTGTTATTGTTATTGAGCATAATCTTGATATAATTAAATCTAGTGATTATATTATTGACCTTGGACCCGGCGGCGGAAACAAGGGTGGAAGAGTAATAGTTTCGGGAACTCCGGAACAAGTTATTAATAATAAAAATTCGTTAACAGCAAAATACTTAAAGGAGATAATGGACAATGAGCAATAATGAAACACAAATTAAAATTAACGTTTTAGAGTTATGTCAAGAAAATAAATTTGAGGTTGTTAATCAAGACTCAATCAAGACTTGATC
>CAMRCV010000054.1 GCA_947041065.1 uncultured Mycoplasma sp. | reverse complement strand
CAGTTACTCTAGCATTGATATCAACTCAATATCCATATTTTTTATCAAATGATGAATATTCATCACTAATGTTCATACCGCCAGTATGGGTAATGTTTCCATCTATAATAACCATTTTTCTATGAAGTCTAAATGATTGTTTAATATTGATGAAAGGAAAAGTTATTCTATTAAAGATTTTAATTTCAATTCCTAGTTTTTTCATTTCTTTTATTTCGTTATCATCAAAAGATCATTTACCAAAATCATCAAGCATCATTCTAACTTCAACACCTTCCTTTACTTTTTTTATTAAAAGTGATTTGAATTGATCATAAGTTTCTGAAGGCTTAACAATGTACATTTGAATATGAATATGATGTTTGGCTGATTCAATATCTTTAAATAAAGATTTATAAGATTCAAACCCGTGTTTATAAATTTTAAAGAAACCTTGTTTCCATGTTCTCTGAGTAACAGAAGAAATTTTATTTTCATAGTAATCATTAGTAGAAATGTTTTCATTATTTTTAATTTTAGTATTGGAAAACTTTTGATATTCTTTTTCATACTCTGTTTTTGATACTTGAGATATATTTTTTCGACCTAAAAATAAAAATGTAATGTGGCCTATAATTGGTATCAAAATTAAAAAGAGCAATCAAGAGATTTTTGTTTCAAAATTTCTTTCATGAAGAAAAATATAAATAGAGATAATCATGTTTAAAATATAAGAAATAATAATCGTAACTATAAATCCCATTATTCCAATTTTACCCATTAAAATTAATAGGGAAACCGTTATAAGAGTTATTAATAAGATTAGTATTTCTATTATTCAGCGTAAGTTCTTTTTCATTAATCATAATTATATTTTAATAATGCAAAAAAGGGCAAAAAAAAATGGCGGGGAAGAGAGGATTTGAACCTCCGCGGGGATTGCTCCCCCTACACCCTTAGCAGGGGCGCCTCTTCAGCCACTTGAGTACTTCCCCATTTTTTAAAATTATATCAAAGAATTAATTCAAATAATTAGATTTTATATTAATAATAACAACATTAAAAGTGTAACTCCAAAAAATATTAATGTTGATAGTGCGTCGATTAGTGTTGTTAAGACAGGAGATGCCATAACAGCTGGATCTTTTTTAAATTTTACTCCCAATATAGGCACAACCGCTCCCGATACTTTTGAAAGCATAATTACAATAAATAAAGCAATTGAAGATGCTGCAGAAATAACTAAATAAAATTCGAACCCAGAGTTCAATAGATCTCCTGTTATTAAATAGTAAATCATTAATCTTACAAAGTTGGCTAACATTAAAATCAACCCTAAAATAGTTCCTACTTTTAACTCTTTCAAAATTATTTTTGAAGATTTAATATTTTTTAATTCATTTAAGGCAATTGAACGAGTAATTGTGGAACTGGCTTGCGAGCCGGCATTTCCTGCTGAAGAAGAAATTACAGGAATGATTGCTAAAATAACACCTGTTAAAAGAGCCGAAGAAGTTGCTCCATTAATTGCCGCTCCTAACAAAAAGTTTTCAGTAATTGTATAAAATGAATCTATTATTATTTGTGATAGAGTTGCTCCTATCATTAACATTAAAAGTCAAAATACCCGACTTTTAACAATTGAAATAATTTTAGCTTTTGGATAATAAACAACTTCTTTAGAACTAATACCTGAACCTTTGTAAATATCTTCTGTAGCTTCATCATTTATAATATCAATTACATCATCATGAGTCAACATACCAAGAACAACATCTTCATCATCTACAACAGGTAAAATAGGTGATAATTCAGAAATAAATATTTGCGCAGCTTCTTCCTTATCTTGAAAATTATTAACACTTTCAATTGGTTTAATATTTTCAGAAACTAATTTATCTTTTGTAGCAAAAACTATATCTTCTAAAGTTACACTACCTAACAACTTATTTTCATTATCTACAACAAAAAATATTTGAGAAATTTCTGATTCTTCTCGCTTTTCTTTTATTTTTTGTAAAGCAATTTTATTAGTATATTTTTTCTTCAATAAAATTATGTCAACAGACATAATTGAACCTACTTGATTTTCTGTATATTTTAGAAGTTCGTGAACTTTAGTTCTTGTTTCTTTTTTAACATTCTTCATTATAGCGTCTGAAAGATAAGTTGGTAGTTCTTCAATAAGGTCAACTATTTCATCTGTATATAATTCATTAACAATTGAAGAAGTTTCTTTTTGGGTTAAATTTTTAATGATGTTTTCTTGCATATCTTCATCTAAGTGTGAAAATACTTCAGAAGCTTTTTCTGTTTTTAAAAATCTAAAAAATAAAATACTTTGAAGATTTTCTAATTGATTTAAAGTTTCAACAATTTCAGACATTGTTGATTGTTCAGAAAATTCTCTTATTGAGTCAATATCTTTAGCATTTATTAATTCTTTTATTGAATTTATGTCTCGGGATTCGATTAATTGTTTTAATTTTTTATTATAATTTTTTGACATATGAAAATACCTTCCCTTTAATTATAAATAATTTTAATACTTTTTTTAATCACGAAGAAAAAAGATTAGTTTTTCTTGAAATTCATTTATGTCAACTTTAGTTAAAACAGAATTTTTAGCAATAGTTACTCCACCAGTTTCTTCTGAAACAATTATTGTTGTAGCATCACAAATTTCACTAATTCCCATAGCCGCTCTATGTCTAGCACCATATTTGTTATCAATTGATTTTTTAGTAATTTTATAATAAGTTGCTGCATACAAAACTTTATTATCTCTTATAATGATAGCACCATCATGTAGTGGCGAATATTTATTAAACAAAGAAATTATTAAAGAAGATGAAATATTAGCATCCAAAATAATTCCGTCAGTTCTCAAGTTATCAATAACATCATGATTTTCAATAGTTATAATAGCACCGGTTTTAGTTTTTGATAAAAATTCAACAGCTTCTCTAACTTGGTTGATCAATCTAATCTTACTACTAGTTCCAACTTTGTTTTTCTTCTTATCAAAAATTAATTTTTTAAATAAAGAAAATAATACAGGAGTTAAAACAACCAATAAAATGATTGATGAAAAAATCAAGATGATTATTAAAAATGTAGTATCCGTATTAGTTCTAAGCATTAAAAGCTCCTTTAATTATTTTTTTATTTTATAAGTTTTGAATTGGGACAAATCATAAAACGATTGCCGCTAGCGCAAACATTAAAAATAGCGATAACAAAACTGTAAATGTTCAAAATCTTGTATTACTTTTTCCGCCAACTTCTTTTACTGGACTTGCAAATTTAACTGAGAAATCTTCTTCTTCTTTTGATGATTCTTTTTGAAAATTTTGAATTTGTGTTTTTTCATAATCAGTATATTCTTTAATTCTTCCATAATCAACACTTTTAATGTTTGAATCTACAGTCTTATTATCAATAATATTTTCAATAGTTGCCGTTTTTAAAACTAAAGGGTCATCATTAAATGCTATTTTTTGTGAATTTATTATAATAGGTTTTTGAATTTTGTCTTTGATATAAATTGTATTTTCAATAGTGTCTGTATTTTCAAAATTGAAATCTTCTTCTTTTGTAGATTCTTCTTCCTCTTCTTTTCAAGAACTTTTCGCAACAGTTTTTCTATTTAATATTTCATCAATAATTGAAGTATTAAGAATATCTTGTTTTTCAAACTCATTAATTCTAGCTTGATCTAACTCTTGTAATTCAGAAAATAAACTTAAAGATTCTAAAGAAGTTGCTATTTTTTTATTATTATCAACTTTTTTCATCAATCTTGATAATTCTTCATCAGTGATAATTTCACCTGTATTTGAATCAATTTTTACAATTTTATCAATATAAACTTCTTTAATAACTTGTTCAGTGATTACTACAGGAGTTGGTTCAAACATTACTACAGGAGTTGGTTCAGGTGTTACTACAGGAGTTGGTTCAGGTGTTACTACAGGAGTTGGTTCAACTATCAATACCGGAGTTGGCTCAGGTGTTACTACAGGAGCTGGTACAATTTTTGGTTTTGGAGTAGCTTTAGGTTTTGGAGCGGCTTTAGGTTTTGGAGCAGCTTTAGGTTTTGGAGCAGCTTTAGGTTTTAAAACCAATGTTTCAGTTTTGGTTTTTAATTCTTTCTCATCAAAATATTTATCACTATCTTCAACAATTTGATGTTCAATTGTTTTTGAGGCTGTTTTCATTCCTCTTTTAGACATTTCTTCAATTGTATAAACAACTTTTGTAAATTTATTTCCATCGGCTTGTTGAACCATCATCTGTGCACCTGTTTTCAGAGGTTTAAAATAAGCTATAGCTAATGATTGTGTTTTGAAAATACGATAAAATTTTTTATCATTTTCAAGAACTACTCATATTTTTCTGCCTTCTTTGTTTACTCTTCTGGTACAAGTGTATTGTCTTGCTGGTTTCATGAGGTCCTCCTACCGTATACATTTAAATAATAAAATTATAAAGCATTTTCTTTTAAAATATTATAGAAAATAAAATAAAGTTGGTATGCAAAACCAAAACAAGATAATGAATATTTTAAATTTATTCAGGTTCTACTATTTTTTCACGTTCTTCATAGAATTTATCGCCCAAAACATAATAACTTAACTCTAAATCACTTTGATAAATTTTAATGCTTGATTCATCACTAATCATTTTGTGATTTGCTTTGCTTTGCTTACTCAAATCAATAGATATTTTAATTGGTTTTATTAAAGGTTCTTTTTGCGGGAAAAGATCATCTACAAAAGAAAA
>CAMRCV010000053.1 GCA_947041065.1 uncultured Mycoplasma sp. | reverse complement strand
AAAAGGATGTTTATGTCGATAAAACATCAAAAACAAATCAAGATTTAGAAGCGATGAGAATGGCATCTTTAAATGCATTAACTATGAGAAAAGATTCTATCGTTGTTGCTTCGGTAGCTGCTATATATGGTTCTATCAACCCTGCAGAATATAAATCAGCATTTTATAATATAGAAGTTGGTCTAGTTGTTAAAAGAAACACTTTCTTTATTAACTTGATTAAAAGACATTACAAAAGAAATAACATTGATTTACCTTCGGGTTCATTTAGTGTTAAAGGAGATGTTATTGAAATAGCGCCAGCATGAACTAATGAGTATTTAATTAGAATAGAATTTTTCGGTGATGAGATTGAAAAAATTGCAAGAATAGATCCTTTAACAAAAAAAGTTAAAAAGCTTTATAACTCTTTAGTTATTTTTCCGGCAGCAATTTATTCTGTGCAAGATGAAACAATTAATACTGCTATTCATCTTATTGAATTTGAATTAGAACAAAGACTAGAATACTTTAAAAATAATGGTAAATTATTAGAACACCAAAGACTAAAAGATAGAACAAATAATGATGTTGATTCCTTAAAAGAATTTGGTTTTTGTTCTGGAATTGAAAATTATGCAAGACATATAGATGGAAGAGATGAGAACGAAAAGCCATTTACTATTATTGATTATTTACCTAAAGATGCTTTACTTATAATTGATGAATCTCATATGATGATTCCACAATTAAATGCCATGTATAACGGTGATAGAGCCCGTAAGAAAAATTTAGTTGATTATGGTTTTAGATTACCATCAGCACTAGATAATCGCCCTTTAAGATTTGATGAATTTGAAAAGTACAAATTTCAAAAGATTTTTGTTTCTGCAACTCCAGGAGATTATGAATTAGATTTAGTAGAAGGAGAAATCGTTTCTCAAATAATTAGACCGACTGGATTATTAGATCCAACTATTGAGATCTTTCCGTCCACTAATCAAATCGAAGATATTTATGATCGAATTCAAAAACAAATTGAAAAAAATGAAAGAACATTTATTTTAACAACCACTAAAAGAACTAGTGAAGAATTAACCAAGCACTTTCAAACATTAGGTGTTAAAATTGCTTACCTTCATTCAGAACATAAAACTTTGGAAAGAAATGAAATTTTACGAAAGTTACGTAAAGGTGTTTATGATGTTGTAATTGGTATTAATTTACTACGTGAAGGAATAGATATTCCTGAAGTGTCTTTAATATTAGTTTTGGATGCAGATAAAGAATCATTCTTTAGATCAAAAAGAAGTTTAATCCAAATTACAGGTCGAGCAGCTCGGAATATTAATGGACATGTTGTTTTTTATGCCGATGTTATTAGTAACAGTATGCAAGCCACAATTGATGACAATGAATTCAAAAGGTCTTTACAAGAAAAATACAATAAAACGAATAATATCACCCCTAAAACCATCATTAAACCAATTCCTGAACCAATCCAAGGACATGATTTACAAAATGCTATTGATTATGTTTTAAATTCAAATAAAAAGAAAGCTAAAAAGACAGAAATCATTAAAGTTATTGCTAGTTTGAAAAAAGATATGAAAAATTCAGCCAAAGAACTTGACTTTGAACGAGCAACAGAAATTAGGGACATTATTTTTGAACTAGAAGCTGAATTATAATTTTCTTCAATTATTACCAGTTAATAAAATAGGGAATGATAAAACTTCAATTCTTTCCATTAATCTTTTTGCTTTAAACAAACTGACATCAGGACCTTTAGTAAACTCTTTGCCTAATTTTTCATATGAGAAATTAGAGGTAAAGAACGTTGTTTTTTTAACTTGCATTCTGTGGGATAAAATTGAGAACAATATTTCACTAACCATTCAAGAAGAATTCTTTTCAGAACCAATATCATCAATAAATAAAAAATCAACTTCTTTTAAATCATCAATTGTTTTTTTATAACCGGTGGTAAATAATTGTTTTAAGTGACTGGCCAAGTCATTATTATTAATATAAGCAACCGTTTTATTTTTAGAAGCAAAATAATTAGCAGCAGCCTGAGTAAAAAATGACTTTCCTACTCCAAAATCACCATATAAATAAACTCCTTTAAAGTATTCATCGTTTTTAAAATTCTTTAAAATTGTTTCTTTAAAATAGTTTAATAATTTTTTTCTATCTTCATTTCACATAAATTCATTACTTTTAATGTCTTGCTTATCATTTAAAGAAGGGAATAAAGAATAATCTATCACAGTAATATCACGTAAAATAAAATTGTTCTTATTTTCAATTTTTTGACCGACTGCTGTTGGTACTAATTTACGTGAAATTCGACCATTAGCTTGGACTTCGATTTCGGAAGTATAAGCCATGTCTTTAATTTTAGCATCTTCAATAATGTCGAAAAAAATTGGAATAGATTCTTCTATTTGCGCATCAGTTAAATTATTTTTTTCAATAATTTTAATGATTTTTTTATTATTTAAGACTTCTTGTTTAATTTTTTCGATATCCATTATTACATTAATTCCTTAAGATCCTCTAATAATTCATTAAGTGAAACTTCTTTAATTTCATTCATAACTGAATCTTTCATTTCGTTTTTAATTTCAAAATGACCTCAATCCAAATCTTCAGTTGCTCTTTTACCTTTTCTAGCTTGGATAGAGTCATTTAAAGCATCAGATATTTCTTTGAAAGTGATTATATTTCTTTCATATAAGTCATTAGTAATTTTTTTCACAAAATTAACAACTATTCTACCATTACATTCAAACGAATAATTAAGGATAGTATTAATAGATTGATCACATAAACCAATATTTCTAGAATAACCAATATATTCTTTTTGACCAAAAGTAATTGCTCCTTTATCAATAAATTGAATATATTGATCTGGAGTCAATGCTTTCATCGCATCATTGTGATTATCGAAATTAGGTAACTTTAAATCAGCTGTTTTATATTCTGGCAATTGTTCTTCATCAAAAGAATAGTCAAACATATCAAAATACTTAGCAGAAGTCTCGATATAGTCATTCTTACTAATAGGTCTTGGTTTATGACTTAAAATTAGTTTTTCAAGAGCTATTTCACCTATTCTCTTTAATAAATTAGATTTCAAAATATCATTAACAATAAATTTTTCTAAAGTTAAGGGTTTTAAAAGAGTAATTAAGCCATTTTTATTGTCATTTTTAGTAAATGTTCTAATTAATCCAACTGCTTCAAGGTTTTTTTTAGCCAAAATCAAGTCATCAAGACTAATTGCCATTGATTTTGATAAGTCATTAATATTAACACCAGGCTTATAAGCGCTATCCATTTGGTCTAATGAACCTAAATATTCATATAAAACAGTAGAATTAGGCCCAATTATAGGTAAATAAAACAATCTTACAAAATTAAACTCATCTGAGGTGATTTTATTAAAATTTTCGATAAAAAAATACAAAATCTTCATTAAACCCCCGTTTTCAATACATTAAATTAAAAGCATTAAACTTATTATATTATCTAAACATAATACCTTTGAAAAAAGACTTTTCAATCTATGTTTTTGTGTATGTTATCCATATTAATATCCACATTTTGTGGCTTAGAAAACCCAGTGTTTATTGAGTCAAAGAACTCAAAATCATAGTTATCCACATTTTTAAATTTTAATATTTTTCTTCTAGTTTCCATACTGGCAGTAATATTTAAAGTTTTATTGAAAAACCTTTCAAAATTGACGATTTTACTATACAAAATAGGAATTTCTACAAAATCGTAGTTATATTTTTCAAAATGCTCAAAAAGTACAGGAAAAATCAATTTTTCTAACAAATCCTTGTTCTTTTGGGTTGAAATGAATTCTTTGAGCATTTTTTTATCAACAGTTGCTGAATTGACGTACTCTTTTCCTAAGTTTTTCTTAATTAATTCATAACATTTATTGCCAAATTGATACTCTTTAGCGAAGAAAAGGTCGCAATTTAAAGTCGAATACCCTAATTCGTGAGCTTTATCTAACAAAAAAGTCTTGCCGACACATGTTTTCCCAATTATTGCTATCATTCTCACTCACTTCCTTAATATATATTAATATTAAATGTATAATAATAGTATGAAATTTATTTATTTATGTGGTCCAACTGTATATGACAAAGTTCACATTGGAAATATGCGTCCAATAGTGACTTTTGATTTATTTATTAGAGCTATGAGACATTTGGGTGATAATATTACTTTAATTCATAATATTACTGATATTGATGACAAAATCATTGCCAAATCTCAAGAACTAAAAATATCAGAAGAAGAAGTTAGTGAAACATATTTTGCCTTTTATAAGCAAATGTTATCAAAGTTTAATATCAACTCTATTATTGAAATGCCTAAAGTTGTTGAAAATATTGATACCATTATTGGCACAATTAAACAATTAGAAGCAAGCGACAAAGTTTACTTATCTGGAAAATCTCTTTACTTTGATGTTAAATCTATTAAATCTTATGGTTCTTTATCAAATAAAAAACTTGATGATTATGTCAATATAGATAAAAATGTTCAAGATCAAAAAAGAAACCCCGAAGATTTTGTTGTTTGAAAGTCAAAAACTGAAGGTTCTACTTGAGATAGTCCTTGAGGCCAAGGAAGACCGGGATGACATACTGAGTGTATGAGTTTTATAGATTTCTTCGGTCAAGGGAAAATTGATATTCATGGAGGAGGTATTGACTTGAAGTTTCCTCATCATGAAAATGAAAACGCTCAACATGAATGTTTATATAATGAAGAC
>CAMRCV010000052.1 GCA_947041065.1 uncultured Mycoplasma sp. | reverse complement strand
TCAGAAATTTCACGTATTCGTCAATCAGCTCAAAATATTGATAATCTTAGTTTAGCTACCATTAAAAAAGTTTTTGCATTTAGTGATTCTTTAGATCAAATCATTGTAGAGGGTTTAGAAGTTAGAAAAGTTCCTGGAGGTCCATCAAATGACCCTGGTAATTACCAACTAGAGTTATTGGCTAAAGAAGGTTTTGTTATTAATGATGTTGAGTCAGTAATGCTTTCAAATACCTTTTCTGTAGTTCCAGACTACAAAGTTTCTTCTTATTCAACTGAAGTAATTACTAACAAACAAATTTTAGATGCAAGCATCAAGGAAATTAGTGATACTCCTGGAGCTATTGATAGACCAAAATTTAATATTATTGAAAATGTTTTTAACTTTGGAACAATCGATCCAGAAGATGTTATGAAAGATTTACAAATAAATAAAACCATAGAACCTGGTCCTGAAAACTATTCACTTACTTTAACTGCCAAACCAGGAGTTACTATTTTAGGTAAAAGTGAATTAAAGTCAGAAATTTTCCGTTCTCATTCAATAAAATTAATAGATGTTGAAATTTCTCAAATTGAAGGAGACTTACATTTAAGTCATGAAGAAATAATGGAAATTACAGAAGATCCAAAACCTATTGGATTTGACAATGCAGATGTGGTTCAAAAAATATTTAGTTGACCAGCAGGAACTGATTACAAGGTTTTAGCAGGGGTAACAGTTCATAGAGTTGGTCCAACTAATGGAAATAAATTTACACTTGTTTTAACGCCTAATAATGGATATACAATTAACAATAAAACAAGTCCAATGATTTCAAAAGAGTTTTCTGTAAATGCTGTATTGAACATTTCAAACAATCCAGTGCCACAAAAAATTACTCCAACTGACATGGAAGCATTTGCTGAAGGTTCTCAAGTTATTGACGTACCTAAATTAGACATAATCAAAAGAGTTGTTAGTTTTACTACACCTGGTATTACTGATGCTCATCTTATGGCAACTTTAAAAATTGAACCAAAAAAACTACCAAATTCAAATTATACATTTACATTGACAACTGATGTAGAAGGAGTGTTAATTAACGGTAAAGAAAAAACATTTACCACAAATGAATTTTCTGTTAATCTAGAATATAGAGCAGATATAATCGAGAGTCCCTTAGGTGTTACAATTGAAGATATATTTGCTTTTCAAGTTACGCCACAAAGTATACCTGAAGCAGATGCAAGTATTGTTAAAAAGTTTTTCAAATTCGGACCTACTGATGTTGATAACAAAGATATTGTTAATAATTTTAAATTTAAAAGAAGTGATAAAATTGCAGGACACACTGCAGGATATAACATTACTTTAATTCCAAATCCTGGCGTTACAATAAATCAATCAAAAGACCCTATAACTTCTTCAGTTGTTAATGTGCTTATTGATTTTGCTATAGTTAGTAAAACAGCGACTGATATTGAAAATGCTATAATACAAGCAGATTTAGATACTATTTCAGATACTTTTGAAGATATTAATGTTGATAAGTTAGCAATAATTAAAAAAGTGTTTGATATAACAGAATCTTCAGAAGGTGGTAGTTTTGCTAATGAAAAAATCATCGCAGGATTGCAAGTTAAAAAGATTTTGAAAAATGGTCAATACAAACTTTCTTTACAGAAAAAATCACAAGATTTTACTATTAACGGAGATAGTTCAACAATGACTTTTGATTCTGAAATTTTTGTAATGTCTTGAGTTGATTTGAAAGTAGATAATCAAAATCCAATGGGCCAAATTACCGCTATTGAAATTGAATATTTAAAAGATCACCCTGCAGACATAACCCCTGCTGCTTTGCCAATGATTAAAAAAGTTTTAAATATTCAATCTACTTCAAAAGCGATTGACACAATAATTTTGGAAGGTTTCCAAGCTCACAAAAGCGCTCCATCTGATGCAAATGGTTATACAATTACTCTAACTCCTAAAATAGGTTATAAAATAAATGGTAAAAAAGACGCCTTTGTTTCAAGTGAGTTTACAGTTACCAAATTTTTGGATGTAGTTACAATTCATCCTAAACCAATATCCGAAATAGAAATAAACAAGATTGGAAATAAGCCTGCAGCAATGAATGCAGAACAATTATCAATAGCTCAAAAAGTCTTTCGTTTTAATTTCAACATGATTGAATCAGATCCCTTAAAGGCTTTTAAATTACATAAAACAGGAGGTATTGAAACAAATAATGTTTATACACTTGTTTTAACAGCTAATGATGGTTTTGAAATAGGATTTCCAAAAGCTAAATTCATAGAGTCTCAATCTTTTACAGTTAACACTAATATATTAGTTGAGAAAATAGAAGGAATTTTAGATATAAGTGCTGCTAACATAAGTGTTTTTGAAAAAACTCCAACACAAGTACAACAAAACCAATTAGCAATAATTAAAAAAGCGTTTAAAATTACAGGGTCACCTGCTGATATCATGAATGCTTTAAATGTTCACATACAAGCCGTTCCAAATGCAACAAATAAGTATAAATTAGTTTTAACTGCAAAATCAGGATTTATAATTAATGATAATCTTCACTCTCTTGAGTCGACTGAATTTGAGGTAGCATTTAATTTTAATATCGAACCTAAACTTGCTAATTTGATTAAATTAACTCAAGCTCAAATAGACAGTATTCTTGTAGATAAACAAGAGATTACTCCGGATATGCTGGAAGTAATTAAGTTAGTTTTTGATATGCCTAATGGTTTAGATGCAGAAATTATTTCAGGATTACAAATTAATAAAGAAGTCATATCAGATACAAACTTTAAACTTCATTTAACTGTAAAGTCGTCTGGATTCATAATTAACTTTGATAAAGAAACTTTACCTTCTAATGAATTTATTGTTGATACTATTTTAAAGATTTCGCCCAAACCTGCAGCAGAAATAAAAATTACTGAGGAAGAAATCAACGAATTTTTAACAACTAAACCTATTACTGAAAAAGGTTTAGAAACCCTTAAAAAAGCCTTTGATATAACAGGGATTCATAATGCTGCTCAAGCTAATATGTGATTCAAAGTTAGTGCGAGCAAGGGTGTTGACACTGGAAAATATACATTCAACTTAACTGCAAATCCAGGATTTTTCTTCAATGATATTGAAACAAACAAAATAGCTTCAGAAACCTTTGATATTAGTGTTAAAATAGAAATAACAGCTAAACCTGACTTAAGTCTTATAAAAATTATTGAAACAGATATGGATTTCACAGCAATTGAACAACCAATAACTGGTGAAAATTTCAAAGTAATTAAAAAAGTTTTTTCTACAGAATTAATGCAATCTGCTGCCAATAATTCTTTTGTAGTTAGTGCAGTTTTAATTGAAGGTAAAATTAATAAATACAAACTTATTTTAAAAGCTAATCAAGGATTTGTTTTTGCTGATGGTTCAATAACTTTGGAATCAAAAGAATTCTTGGTTAATGTTAAATTATTAATAACCTCAGAAGTTGATCCAAAAATAAGTGGTGAAGAAATGAAGGCGTTTACTGGTGAACCTAGCGAGTTAGTTACTGAAGCTAAATTCGAAATTATTAAAAAAGCATTTTTCTTTACAACATCTTTAACTTGAGCACAAGCTAAGACAAGATTTACAATTACTATAGTTCCGGTTACTAATAAAACTAATCAATACAGAATTTCTTTGAATGCAATAAATGGTTATACCTTTAATGATTATGTAACATCAATTTTAGAGTCTGAAAAATTCTTGGCTAGTGTTAATTTAACGGTAACACTTGTTGCACCAGACGCACTTACTAGTGATGATCTTAATAAATTTAATACAACACCATCAACTATTAATCAATCACAATTAGATATCATTAATAAATTATTCAATTTTGAAAGAGAATTCACTCTTGCGGAAATGAATTCGATGTTCGAAGTTAAAAGAAGCGGAACTAAAAGAAGCGGTGTTGTTATTGGGAGTGAATATAAAATTACTTTGATTGCAAAATCTGGATTTTCAATTAATGGAACAAATTTCCTTGACTCGCAAGATATAACTGCCAATGTTCATTTAGCAATAACTGCAAAATCAATCGAAGAACAAATAACAGTTACTGAAGAAGAACTGGCTTTAATTAAAGTCGGACCTCAACCAATTACTAACTCTATATTTGGTATAATTTCAAAAGTATTTGATATTAATCCCTCTCTTGAAGCTGATGTAATAAAAGGATTAAAAGTTTCAAGAACTGATACAGGAAACCCATACACATTTACTTTAACTGCAAACACAGGATATTTAATCAATGGTTATTTACCAAAATTATCATCAAATGAATTTACTGTTAATATTAAATTAGCAATAACTCCAAAAGATGCCATAGACATTAGTATTACTGAAGAAGAACTTGCTTTAATTGAAGCTGGACCTCAACTAATTACTGACCCTATATTTGATATAATTTCAAAAGTATTTAATATTGACCCCTCTCTTAAAAACAAAGTAAAGAGTGGGCTAAAAGTTTCAAGAACTGATACAGGAAACCCATACACATTTACTTTAACTGTAAATCCAGGATATTTAATTAATGACAATTTAGAAACATTATCATCAACTCCATTTACAACAGTTATTAAATTAGCGATAACAGCAAAACCTTCTAAAGATATCCATATTACTTCTTCTGAATTAGCTTTAATTAATGTTGGGACTCAACAAGAAATTACTGGGTCTATATTTGATATAATTTCAAAAGTATTTGATATTAATCCCTCTCTTGAAGCTGATGTAATAAAA
>CAMRCV010000051.1 GCA_947041065.1 uncultured Mycoplasma sp. | reverse complement strand
TCTCTCCATGTAATTTTAAAAACTCATCATAGTTCTCATAAACATAATATTCAATATCTTCGATAGAACGACCTGCAGCGGCACGTTTAATTAATGGATGGAACAAATCAAATGATAAAGGTTTGATAATATGTAAAACTGCATTAGTTGCATAACAAGTTCTAATTATGTTTCCTGTATTAGGCGGTATCTCTGGTTGGTATAAAATAATATTAATCATAAAATTAATTATATATTGTTATGATTCATTTTATTCTTTATAATTATATATAAAATAACTATTAAAGGAGAAGTGGTAAACATGATAAAAAATGAAAAATATTTATTTGCAATTGATTTGGACGGAACTGTTTTATCAGATTCTCTTAACAATGAAATTCACCCAAGAACAATAGAGGGTATTAAAATGGCCAGAGAAAGAGGACACATAGTTTCTATTGTTACAGGTAGACCTTGAGTTTCGACAAAAGAAATATATGAAAAACTAGAATTAGATACTATTGTTGGAAATATTAATGGTGCTCACATTCATAATCCTTGTGATCCATTTTTTATTGATTATATAAGATATGTTAATTTAAATGAAATGCTTTATATTATAGGCGATGAATATTTAAAAAAGATTACTAAAAATTATGCAATTGAAGGACCTGGTTGAGTTCAACTAGAACATAGAAATCCTGAACTAGAACAAATATTTGGTTTTAATAAACTACCAAAATTTGTTGAGGGAATTGACTTAGGGAAAATTCCTCTAAAACCAATTAGTGTTATTTTAGATATTAACTTTGAAGAAATGAAAAAAGATAAAACAAGTCATATTAAAAATGCTCAAGATTTAAAAAGATATCTAGACATAATGTATGGTGATTTAGCAGAATTTAATTATTGAAGTAAAAGCGGTAATAGTTCAAAAATTTTTGATATTACAGCTTTAGGAGTTTCAAAAGCTAAAGTTGTTTCTTTATTATTAAGATTTTATGATATTAAAGTTACTAACACAGTTGCTATAGGGGATGGATTTAATGATATATCAATGTTAAAAGTTGTGGAACACTCTGTTGCTATGGCAAATGCGGATCCTATTGTTAAAGAATCTGCTACGTTTGTATCGGATCTAACTAATAAAGAAGGTGGAGTTGGTGACTTTATTATTAAATTTCTAAATAATTTGGAAAAATAATATTATAATGAAAATAACTTTTCGTAAGTTTAAAGGACTAAAATGGCAAAACCAGTAACAAAAAAAACTCAAACAAAAACAGAAGCAAAACCTATTAAGTTTCTTGAATATACTGATGGAATTTTTGATAATAAAAATATTGTGGGTGTTGATGAAACGGGAGTTGGAGATTATTTAACACCTTTAGTAGCTTGTGCTGCTTTTGTAGAATTTGAAAATATAGAAAAAATTAAACAACTAGGAGTTACTGACTCAAAATTAATGACCGATAAAAAGATTCTTGAAGTTTTTCCAAAACTAAAAGACCTTTTGGTTTTTAGAGTTAATCACCTTACTCAAAAAGGTTACAATAATTTAAATAAATATATGAATGCAAATGAATTAAAAATGTTTTTACATATGAAATCAATTAATCACCTTGAATTAAAATTAAAAATTAAAAGTGATATGACTATTATTGATCAATTTAGTAATGAATCAAGTATTGTTAAATATTACGAATCATTAGTAGGTGGAAAATTAAGTGCCGATTCTTTTGTTAAACCTGTTATGTTATTGGAAAAAGCTGAATCAAAACATGTTTCAGTTGCTGCCGCTTCTGTTATCGCTAGATACCATTTCTTAAAAATGATGGAAGACCAAGATGAAGAACTTGAAATGAAAACACCATTAGGGACAAATGAAACTGTTGAAAAATTTGCTATGGAATTCATTAGAACTTATGGACGTAAAGCGCTTTATTCATTAGCAAAAATAAGCTTTAAAACAACTGAAAAAATAGATAAAATAATGGCTGAAGAAAAATAATTTTAAATTTATTTATTTTTTAACTTCTCTATCAATTGCTAACATTATTGATTCTATTGGCGCTCCACCATTAATCAATGTAAAAGCTAAAAACCCAGATTCGATTAACGAACCTTTTGAGTAATACATATTTTCAATTAAATTTTCAATGATTTTTGATGAAAAAACCGAATCTCCAAAATCTGAAAAAATGAAACCATTTTCAATTTTTTCATTCATCACTATCACTTTTTTCAAATCTTCAATAATTTCTGTTTCTGAGTTTGTATCTAAACCAAAAACAAATATTTTAGTATTGTTGAAGTTAATTGGCGACATTGAAACAAAATATTCTTTGACAGCATTTGCAAAAGTTAATTTATTAGTTATTATTATAAAAGCGTACAAAATAATCCTATCTTCAAAAGTAATTTTAAACTTTATTTTAAAAATTATACTCAAAAAATGATAAAATTATTAATAAATTATTAGTGTATGAAGGAGTGTATTTTGTGAAAAAATTATTATTTATTTTAGCCTCTCCTGTAACCTTAATTCTTCCTTTGAGTTTAATCTCTTGTTCTCAAAATAATGACGAAATTAGAATTGCTCAAGCAAAAGAAAAAATCCAAGAAATAATTTTAGCAAAACCACTACCAACACTAAAGAATAAACCAATAGATAATCAAGTACTTTTGTCAAATTATTTGAAATCAAATGATTTTGTTATTCCGACCATCCAAACAACTGGTGTTGAAATTGATCTACATAGTATTGAACTTCCTATTGTTGGTGAGCAAAACTTAATTATTTGATTCAAAGTAACTTCTACAGATACTTTAGATATAGCACCTGAAATAGCTGATTTTTATTCTATTAACTTCTTCGATATAGTTGAAGTCAAAGGAAAAACAATCGTTCCTGTTGAATATGCAACAATTGAGGAATCATTTCAACAAATTATTGAACAAAATATCGCTGATATTTCTGCAATGGTAACTGATGCAATATTTTCAAAAGGTATTTTTTTAGGAGATCCAACAATTGATACATCAACTTTAGAACAAGATCCAAAACCTCTAAATGACAGATTAACTACTTCTATAATTAACGAACATATTTTTGAAGGATATCAAAAAAATGTTTACATGGTATTTGATAGCATTTATAATTCTGGGAATGAAATAATTTTTGATTTTAAATTAGGAGCTTCACCTACAGGTACCGCTGAAGAGGTAATTACTTTTCAAAAACCAATTAACATTTTTCAAGCAAGGAAAATATAATTATGAAGTTTAAATTTTTAACCATAACAACTTTATCTGTAATAGTTTTACCAAGCATAGCTTTAATTTCTTGTTCAAATAATCCATTAACTACCGATGAAATTAATGAACAAAAATTTTTAGTTAATGAAGCGGCAGAGAAAAAATCTTCACCAGTAATAAGCCTAAAGAAAAATACTAACATTAATGAAATTAAAGAAAATCTAATAAATTTTAAAAACTTTAACAAAGGTGATTTACTTTATGAAATCTTAAACTTTGAAATACCTTTAGTTAACGCTATTGATAACAACGTTAATGTTAAAGTATCATCAAAACTAGATCCTGAAATTTCCCAAACATATTCTTTTAAAATTAGTTCAAGTATAGTTCCTAATTCTTTTGTAGTTGAACCAATGACTAAAGAATCTTTTGATGAAGAAGTGAACAAAGTTTATTTTAAAGATCAATTATTATCAGATTTGATTAATGATATATCTATAAGAGTGAAGCAATCTTCTTACAACCTTGATATTACTAAAAAATTAAAAGATGAAGGTGAAACAGTTGCAAGTTCTATTTTTACTAATCCTTTATTAAAGTTAGAATTTGAAGAGAGATTTCACAAAATTATTTCTCCGGTTGTGATTAACAAGTTAAATAATGAATCTTTACAAAAGGATTTAAAAATTCAAGTGACTAATATTATTCCTAATATTCATAGTTTACCAAATATTGAAGGGTTGGTAAATTTAGATATTATTTTTGGAAAAGATAGTATTTATAGTTTAGCTCAATTCCCAATCACAACATTTTCAACTGAATATTATGATTTAGAAAATAAATTAAAAGTTCTTTTGAGTGAAGACATTGTCCCAACTTTATTGATTGGTGAAGTTTCTCCGATAAAAATAAAAGACTTATATAATAACTTAAGCGTTTTTATTCCTGATGAATTAGATCCTAATAAAGAATTTCTTATTGGTCCTGATTCTTCAATTATTATTCCACCTGGATCGAACGACACTTTTGAAATAGTTATTGAAATATTTTCGGAAAAATATAGCGATACTATTAAAGGAACTTACAAAATTGCAATCAGTAAATTAATTAATTATTCTAGTGGAAGAATTGATTTTACAACTTCTGTAAAAACTTTGGTTATTCCATACAAAAGAAATGAAAGGAAATAAAATATGAATTTTAAAAAAATGACTCTTTTTTCATCAAGTATTTTATTAACAGTTAGCCCTGTTGCAATTATGCTCTCTTGTTCTTCTTCGGTAGATCAAAAGTTTATTGATGATTTTTATGACAATATTACTCAAAAAACAGATTGAACAGGTAATAACGATACTTATGCTTCTTCAATTTATGATTTATTCACTTTTAGAAGAGTGTTTAAAGATCAATTACCAACTAATGAAGAATTGCTAGCAAAGGGATTTCAAGCAGTGCTAGAAGTAAATAATGCTGAAGATAATTTTGGTGCCTCAACTTACACTCTTTACTTAAGGAATATGGAAAACACCATAACATATCTTCCAACACCAAAACCAATTACTGAAGATAGTGAAAATAAAGAAGCGATT
>CAMRCV010000050.1 GCA_947041065.1 uncultured Mycoplasma sp. | reverse complement strand
TACTATCGTGGAAGTAAATCAAGAAAAAATTGATCAATTCGTTCCTTCAATTGGTATATTGACTATGAAAGAAATTAATACAATTGCCAAAGAAATGTTGAAAGACATTTATAAGTCTAATCTTTTTAAAAAAATATATCTTGCTGACGATTATGATCCTGAATTTGCAGATAATTTAAAGATATTAATTGACATAAAATCTAATCATTGAAAGAAAAAATGTGTTGAAGAATTAAAATATTTTTTATCACTTGAAGATGATTTAAAAAAAGATGATAATTATGTTCAAATAAAAGAAGAGATTATTGAAAAAGTAAATGCTAAATTTAATAAAGAAGAGATTTTAGAAGATGTTGAAGTTGAAAAATCAGAAACTGAAGTAAACGTAATAGAATCTACTAAAAAGATAAAAAAGTTAACAACAAGAACTAAAAAGGAAAATAGTGAACCTGCCAAATAAATTAACTTTATTGAGAATGATTATGATTGTCCCATTTGTGGCTTTCATGTCTTCTTTTTTAATATTTGGTTGAGGAGAGTTTGAAACCTTAACTTATCAAGATCCAGAAACTATGTGACTGTACTTATCAGGAATAGTTTTTGTATTGGCAATGATTACTGATTGATTAGATGGTTTTTTAGCAAGAAAATATAACCAAGTTACTTCTTTTGGAAAATTATTTGATCCGATTGCCGATAAAATAATTACCACAAGTGCAATTATTTTTTTAATGTTATTCAATTACTCATTTATCTGATTAGTTTTAATATTTGTTTTAAGAGACATTTTAGTTGATGGTTCAAGAAATCTTGCTGCTGTTAAACAACTTAAAATAGAAGCTTCTATTTATGGCAAAATGAAAACAGTGGTGCAATCATTAGGAATTATTGTATTATTTTTCATTACTCCTGCTCTTTCAAGTAAAGGAATTGTTGAAATTGTCTTGTTAAACTTACCGTTAATGATTGCAGGATTATTAAGTATTGTATCTGGGGCTTTATATTTCAAACAAATTATCCCTCACCTAACAACCAAATAAATTATTAAATTAAATAAAAAAAAGAAGAAATTTATTTTTCTTCTTTTGTTTTACTTTTGGTTTTAAAATTTGGAACATTAGTTGGTTTTGTATTCTTAAAAAGAACATCATATATTTCACTATAGTGAGTAACAGGAATAAATTTAATTTCCGAAGTTACTTCTTTAGGAATATCAACTAAATTTCTTTCATTTTCTTTAGGAATGAAGATTGTTTTTATTCCCTTGCCTAAAGCGGCCAATGATTTCTCTTTCAACCCACCTATCGCAAGCACTTTACCTCTTAAAGTAATTTCACCAGTCATTCCGACTAAATGCGACACAGGCTTACCTGAAAGCGCAGAAATGATTGATGTAGTAAATGTTACACCGGCAGATGGTCCATCTTTGGGAACTGCACCCTCAGGAACGTGAATATGAATAATGTTTTCATCAAAATCAAATTTGATATCAAATTTTTCAGCGTTAGTTTTAATGTATGCAAGTGCTATTTGAGCTGATTCTTGCATTACATCTTTAAGTTGTCCAGTTAACTTCATTTCACCTTTACCAGGGAAAGTAGTTACTTCAATCGGTAGTGTTGAACCACCATAAGCTGTATATGCCAATCCATTAACAGAACCAACTTGTGGTTCTTTATCCATATCTTCATCAGAGTATTTAATAACACCTAAAAATTTATCTATTGTTTTGTCATCGATAACAAAAGAATCTTTAATTTTTTTCTCAACAACACCTAAAGCAATTTTTCTAGCAATTTTATCCAGAACTCTTTTTAGATTTCTAACTCCAGCTTCCATTGTGTAATGTTTTGCAATATATTTTAGTTGTATATCTGTTATTTGGAATTGTTCAGGAGTTAAAGCGTTTTGCTTAACAACTTTATCTATCAAATATTTTCTTGCAATATTAACTTTTTCAATAATTGTATATGAATGTAATTCGATAATTTCCACTCTATCTAAAAGTGGAGAAGGGATTCCTTCGTAATAATTAGCTGTTGCAATAAACATAACTTTAGAAAGATCGTACTCTATTTCTAAATAGTGATCTTGAAAGTTTGAATTTTGTTCTGGATCTAAAACCTCAAGCATCGCTGAAGAAGGATCGCCTTTATGATCAGATGACATTTTATCAATTTCATCCAATAAAATAATCGGATTAGAAACTCCAGCTTTTTTAATGGCTTGTATTATTTTACCAGGCATAGCTCCAACGTAAGTTCTTCTATGTCCTCTAATTTCAGATTCATCTTTAACTCCACCTAAAGAAATTTTAATAAATTTTCTATCTAGTGATTCAGCAATTGCTTGTGCTAATGAAGTTTTCCCAGTCCCTGGAGGACCTAGCAAAGTTATTATTGGCGCATTGTTTTGTCCTGAAGCTTTATTGTATCCATTAGCTTTTTGGAAAATGTTTTCATTAATTTCAACATTGTCACCTTCAATTAATTTCTGAGATTTTTTCTTAGGAGGATTTTTTTCTTTATTATTAATAATAACAGCAAGGAATTCGATAATTCTTTCCTTAACTTCTTTTAAACCAAAGTGGTGCTCTTCAAGAACTTTTTTGGCCTTTTTAATATCTATTGATTCAATAGTTGTTTTCTTTCAAGGAAGGATTGTTAAAAGGTCAATGTATGTTCTACTAATGTTTGCCTCAGGAGAAGATGACATCATATTTTTTAATCTTGATTTTTCTTTTTTAATAGCAAAAATTACTTCTTCAGGATAGATTTTTTTATTTTCTTTAGAAGCTAAAATTTCATCAATTTTTTCTTCTGTATCATCTTCATCACCTAATTTATTTTTTATTACTTTCATTCTTTCACGTAATAAAAATTCTCTTTGTTGATTATCTAAATTTTTCTTAATATCTTTATCTAAATTAACATCTAGTTCTAACATATTTTTATAAGTTATCAATGAAGCTAAAAAGTATTTATATTGTTCAACAATGTTTTGAGCTGAAAAAATTTTATATTTATCTTCAAAAGAAAATTCAATTACTGAAGCAATACTATTAATGAAATTTTTTTGACCCATTGAACTTTTTAATATTGCAATATTTTTTGAAGGAAATAAAGTTTCTCCTCTAGAAATAGAAGAAATAACTGTGTCTATTTTATCTATGTAAATAGCTAGTTCTTTTTCTGAAACATCTTCGTTAATTTGATCATCAACAAATTCTCCCGAAAAGAAAGCAACTCCTTCTGGATTTGTTGCGGAAGCATCAATGCTAATAACTTTAACTCTTTTTTCACAAATTAAATGTAATTTTAAATGACCCCCAACTATTGGTTCAGTATTTGTAATACTACATTGAATACCATATTCATAAATTTCTGACTTATTCTTAATTGATGAAGCGTTGATATTTTTTTGCGAAACAATAACTATTTTATTGCCAAAAAGGTTTTTAGACACATTGATAGAATTTATAGACTTTTTACGACCAACTTCCAGAGTCATAGGCGCTGTTTCAAAGCCGATAATTTCTCTCGATGGTATAAATGGTAAATTCATATAGTCTCCTTTTTAATTATTTTGATAAAACAACACCTTTATTTATATCAACTATTAATATAATCAATTATAAACAAAAAAATAAAAATATTAAATTTAAAGATGAATAATGAGAAGAATTAATAAAAATATTGACTTCTATTAATTAACATTGATAATAATAGAGAATTTATGGCTAATGAGAAGATATTAAACGTCCCATAAACCAAGATAATTCCACCTCAATAGTTAGGAACTATGAAAATTACTTGCATGGCACTAAATTGATACTGTTCCATTAATTCCAAAAAATTAATGGAAAGACTTTTATTGGAAATAATATAGAAAAATATGGGAGTAAAAACCATTCCATTTAAAGCAACCATAATTATTGTTGTAGTTAGTGAAGATAAAGAAAAAATAAATAGATTTTTTTTATTTTTAAAAATTTTTTTAAAACCGTAATTTGAAAACGCAAACAATAAACAAGTTATCAAAAAGATTGTTTTACCAACAAAAAATAATTCGATAAAACCAATATTGGTTCCTGGCAAAAAGGGATGAATGATAAAGTTGCACAAAAGAGTTATCAACCCATATTTTCATCCTGCAGCCATAAAGGACAAAGAAATAAAAGCAATACCGATATCAACCCTTAAAAAAGCAGATCCGAAAATAAAAGGAATAACATTTGAAACCATTGAAGAAATCAATGATAGAGCCAACATCAAAGAACTAAAAACTAGGGGGAAATATTTAGATTTATTTTTATTAAAAATCATATTTTATCCTTTGCTAATGTTTATACTTGTTTGTTTTTATTTTTGAATAAATATGATAATTAAACTAACCAATCGCAATATCTTCTTCTAAATAATCAAATGTAAATTGTTTGTTTTTATTACTTCTTCAAACAAGTATTGAAGAAGAGATTCCTAATTGTCCTATAAACATAGTGAGAATAATTGCTATTTTAGAAACGTCATTTAAACTAGATGTTAACCCTGTCGATAGACCAGTAGTACCAAAGGCTGATGATACTTCAAAAAATACATCTATAAAACCAAAGTTTTGTGAAGTGTCATTATGAATAGATGACATAGTAATCAATGAAGTAACCAAGACAATTAAAATAGAGATAGAGAAAACTACTTGAGCGGCATTAATAGTTTTTTTAGGAATTTTTCTATTAAAAATTCTAACACTTGGTGTTCCCCTAATCTTTGATCAAATAGACATAAAAATAAGTGCTATAGTTGTAGTTCTAATTCCTCCCGCTGTTGATGAAGGC
>CAMRCV010000049.1 GCA_947041065.1 uncultured Mycoplasma sp. | reverse complement strand
TCATTTTTTAAAATTACAGGAATCGCTGCATCAATAATGGTTTCAACAGCTGTCTTGATAATAGGTTCACTTCTTAAGTCTAAAGGGATCATTGATGGACCAGAACTTTTAGGGTTGGTAATTGCTTCTAATATTTTAATTATTCCAATTGAACAAACTTCAAAAATGGTTACTGATATGATTATGTTAAATGCTGTTGTTGTAAGGATTAAAGAATTTCACACTTGAGAGTTTGAAGTTAATAAAGGTTTGATTAAAAAACCTTTTGTTGGAGAAATTGAATTTAAGAATGTTAATTTTTCTTATCGAATAAAAGATGAGAAAAATATTGTATTTGAAAACTTCAATTTACACATTTCCAAAAATAAAAGAACACTTTTGTATGGAGATTATGCTAAAGGAAAAACAACAATATTTAAATTATTGTTAAGATATTATGAAATTGATTCTGGAGAAATATTAATAGATGGAATTAACATTAAAGAATATGAGATAGATTATTTAAGAAAAAACATTGCGTATCAAGCACTTGTGCCAAAATTATTTTCTTCTTCATTAGAATCAAAAAATCTTTTTGACAATACTGAAAGATATGAAAAAATAACCAGTTCTCTTGAAATATCAGGATTGGTTGGAAAAATAAAAAAATTAGATAAGAATATTAATTCACAAGGATTACAAGTTTCTGATAGCGAGAAGCAAATGCTTTCAATAGCTAGAGCTTTGTATTTTGATACCTTTATAATACTTTTTGATTTCCCTGAATTTTGTTTAGATGAAAATCAATTGCATGCTGTTAAAAAAACATTAAATATTTTTGCCTTAAATAAAACAATTGTTTTCAATGGTGAAAATAAAGATACTTATTTTACAATTGATAACTACATAAAAATTTAATAAAACAATGTGTATAATTTAATATATGAATAAGAATATTAAAAAACAAGATAATTACCTTAGGATGATTGTGGAATCTTTTATTAAGTATGGTCTTCCTATTGGAAGTGAAAATTTAATAAAACAAAATAAATTAACTGTATCTTCTGCTACTATCAGAAATATCATGGTTGTTTTAGAAAAAGAAGGGTATATTCAAAAACATCATTCTTCAAGTGGAAGGGTTCCTTCTATTTTGGGTTTAAAATATTATGCTGAAAAACTAACCGCTTCTCCAGATAAAATTATTGAATTAAAATTAAAGGATATTTTTTCTAAAAGAAGAGTTTCAATAGATGAAACGATTGATCAAGCAGCAAAAGCTATTTCAGAACTTGCAGGACTTACTTTCATTACTTCTAATATTGATGATAGCGAATTACTTAAGTCAATTAGTTTGACAGAGATTGATAACAACCAATCTATCATTGTTTTAATTACATCAACTGGAAGAGTGGAAACTAAAGTTTTTGCTTTAAGTGATAATATCAAAGCTAGTGATTTAAAAATTGCTATTAGATTAATCCAAGAAAGATTAATTGATACTTCTATTGTTGATTTGGGCGAAAAGTTGTCTTTGCTTTCACAAATATTCAAAACAAAGATTAAAAATGCCGAAGAACTAATTGTTACTTTTGTTAATGAAATATTTGATTTTGCAATTAATCACAATCGCAAAATTTATGGAAAATCTTACATCATAGAATCAGAAGATATCAATAGACAAGATTTGGCCAAGTTAATTAATATGATTGAGCATGAATCTATTTGAGATTCAATAGAGGAAAGAAGTCTTTATGGTGAAAATTTAAAAATAGACATCGGTCAAGATAAGTCATCTATGGTTTCAAAAAAAATTACTATTGGAGAGTCTTCAAAAGAAATGTCAATTGTTGGAACCCATAGAATGGATTATTCAAAAGCTAAAAATATTTTAAATATAATTGAAAAATATTTAAAAGAATAAATTAAATATTAATGTAAAATTTGGATATATGAATAAAAATAATAACAATCAAATCAATAATCAAATCAAATTAAATGGCGTAATAACTTTTAAGTATAATATGTACAATAAAAGCGGTGCCTTTATGTTAGGGGCAGGGCCTATAACAATGGTTGTGGGTAGTGATACTGTTTTAATAGGTCTTTCTGAAGCTTTATTAGGTATGGACTATACAATTAAAAATCAATTAATTGATTTTAATTATCAAAATCCTACAGATTCAACTTATCAAATAGTAGAACTTGATTTAGAAATTGATAGTTATGATGATTTTGAAAATCAACAATTGGATAACCCTTTGCCAACAACACCATTAAATAAAAATAATAAAGAAGATAAAAACTCTAAAAAAGAAATCGCAAATTTTAAAAAAGAAATTACCAACTTACAAAACAAAATAACTGATCTTAATAAAAATGAATCTTTATTAAATGAAAAGATTATCGAAATATCTAAAAATGCCCAAAAACAAATTAATGAATTTAAAGATAGTTATAAAAAACAATTCGAAGTAAAGTTAAAGGAAGAAAAAGACTTTCAATTTCAAAGTTTTTTTGAAAAATTTTTAAGTCCTTTAAATAATTTGCATATGGCTATTGAGTTTGGTGCGAAAAATGATGGAAACCCAGAACTTGTAGGTTATGTAAAAGGGTTTGAATTATTAGTTAATCAAATGTTTCTTATCCTTGAATCTTCAGGGATTATACCTATCGAACCAAAAATAGATGATGAATTCAATCCAGAGATACATAACATTGTGGAATTAGTACAAACTAACGAATTTAAAAAAGATAAAATAATTGAGTTGAGAAATAGAGGCTATAAATTAAATGGTCGTGTAATTATGCCAGCCAATGTTTTAGTATCTAAAAAATAGTTAATAAAACCAATTCTTTTACTTAATAATTATTCATTAATTCAATTTATAAAATTTTTAGCAATATTTTGTTTAGTATGCTAATTTTGTGGTAATATTAAATTACAAAACAATAATTAAAAGGATGTATATTATGGCAAAAGAAAAAATTATAGGTATAGATTTAGGAACTACAAACTCTGTAGTTGCGATCGTAGAAGACGGTACACCTAAAGTACTAGAAAATCCAAATGGTAAAAGAACAACTCCATCTGTTGTATCTTTTAAAAATGATGAAATCATTATTGGAGAAATAGCAAAAAGACAATTGGAAACTAACCCTAATACAATTGCTTCGATTAAAAGATTAATGGGTTCAAATAAAAAAGTTAAAGCTAATGGTAAAGAATATAAGCCAGAAGAAATTTCGGCGATGATTTTAACTTATCTAAAAGAATATGCTGAAAAAAAAGTTGGATCAAAAATTACTAAAGCTGTTATTACTGTTCCTGCATATTTTGATAATGCAGAACGTGAAGCAACTAAAACTGCTGGTAAAATTGCTGGTTTAGAAGTTTTAAGAATTATTAATGAACCTACAGCTGCAGCCCTATCTTTTGGATTAGATAAAACTTCTAAAGATTTAAAAGTATTAGTTTACGATTTAGGTGGAGGAACATTTGATGTTTCAATACTAGAATTATCAGGAGGAACATTCGAAGTTCTTTCTACTAGTGGAGATAATAATTTAGGTGGTGATGACTGAGATAATGTTATTGTTAAATGAATGATTGAACAAATTAAAAAAGACAATGACTTTGATATTGAAAAAGATAAAATGGCTATGTCAAGACTGAAAGAAGAAGCAGAAAAAGCTAAAATTCAATTATCAGGAGTAGATGTAGCTCAAATAATGTTACCATTCTTAGCGATTACACCTAAAGGTCCATTAAATGTTGAATTACAATTATCAAGAAGTGAATTTGAAAAAATGACTGCTTCATTAGTTGACAGAACTAGAAAACCAATTACTGACGCTTTAAAAGAAGCTAAATTAACAGCTGCTGACTTAGATGAAATTCTTTTAGTTGGTGGTTCTACAAGAATTCCTGCTGTTCAAAAAATGGTTGAATTAACAACTGGTAAGAAATCAAATAGTTCAATTAATCCAGATGAAGTTGTGGCAATTGGAGCAGCTATTCAAGGTGGAGTTTTAGCTGGAGATATTAATGATATTTTATTATTAGATGTTACTCCGCTTACTTTAAGTATTGAAACTGAAGGTGGAGTATCAACACCTCTAATTAAAAGAAACACAACTATTCCGGTAACAAAATCTCAAGTGTTTTCAACAGCTCAAGATAATCAAGAAGAAGTTACTATTTCTGTTGTTCAAGGTGAAAGACAATTCGCAAGAGATAATAAAAATCTTGGTCAATTTAATTTATCAGGTATAGATAAAGCTCAAAGAGGAGTTCCTAAGATTGAAGTTTCATTTTCAATTGATGCAAACGGTATTACTAAAGTTACTGCCAAAGATCAAAACACAGGAAAAGAACAAACAATAACTATTACTAATTCTTCAAGTTTATCAGAAGAAGAAATTCAAAAAATGATTGATGATGCTGAAAAAAATAAAGACGCAGATTCAAAAAGAAAAGAAGAACAGTCAACAATCATTAAAGCAGAAATTTTAGTAAATCAATTAGAAAAATCAATTGAAGAACAAAAAGATATGGAAGAATCTGCTAAAAAACAAATGCAAGGTGAAGTAACTGCAATTAAAAAATTAATTGAAGACAAAAACATTGAAGAGTTAAAAATCAAAATCGAACAAATTCAAAAAATTGTAGAATCTTTCGCTAATCAAACAGCTCAAGACTCAGCTAATAAAGATGAAGATGAATCAATAGATATTGATCCAGGTTTTGAAAATGATCCAGAGTTGAAAAAAGAAAAAAAAGAGGGTTTGGCCCAGTGAGAAAAATTAGAAAAAAGAAGAATAAAAAATAATAAAAATATTAAATAATAAAAAAAAAAAAAATTTTTAAAAAAAAGAAAATT
>CAMRCV010000048.1 GCA_947041065.1 uncultured Mycoplasma sp. | reverse complement strand
TAATATCTATTCCAAGTGAAAATAACACTAGAATTAATATCAAGTTTAATAATCAAATTAATAACTTTGAAATAAATGGACCTGCTTCTATTATTAGCAAAGAATCTGAAGATCAGTTAATGAAACTAATTGCTTCTATGACAAAAGATGATGTTGTCTTTATTATGGGTCGTTCTGATATGGTCTTAGTTGAAAATATTGTGAAAATACTAAGTGCTAATAACATTAAATTTATTTTAGATATTGATTCAAAAGAAGTAATTAAATTATTAAAATATAAACCTTTTGTGATTAAGCCAAATATTTTGGAACTAGCAACATTAATGGAAGTTAAAATTAGAAATGAACATGATATTATCAAACATGGTAATAAATTAATTCAATTAGGATTACAAAATTTATTAGTGTCTTGTGCAGATGAAGGTTCATACTTTATTAATAAAAGTAAAATTTTAAAAATTGAAACTCCAAGATTGAAAGTAGTTAATTCATCAGGTGCTGGAGACAGTATGTTAGCAACATTTGTGGCTAAATATATTGAATCAAATAATGAAGAGCAATCTTTTATATTAGGTAATGCAGCTGGAATGGCTACTGTTAGTTCTCAATGATTAGGAACTGAAAAAATGATTAAAGATTTTTCAACCTCATTAGAAATAATTAAAATAAAAAAATAAAATATTTTGTAACATACATTATTGTGTGTCTAAAGATAAAAAAACAAGAAAGTAAAATTTCTTGTTTTTATTTTCTTCACTTAATAATTCCGATAATAGAATTTATAATATAAAACGCTCACATAACCAAATATAAGATACTAGGTAAATCACTAGGGTCTTTAACAATCAAAGTAATATAGATTCCAACACTAACAATATTAACCGCTAGTCATACATATCACTGTTCGCGATAAAACTTAATCATTAATATCATTCCAAATATTGAAAGCAAAGTAGAAGTAGAGTCTAATATAGGGCTTTTATCACCTAAATAATATAAACCGAATGATAATCCCACAATAGAAATAATTAATATTGGTAAAATGATCATTCATTGTTTTAAAGAAAGTTTTTTAGCATGAATATTTTTTTCCTCTGACTCAATATTAAGAGGCGATTCTATATTATTTATACTTCCCATTTCAAGTATTTGATTCTTATGTTTCTTCCACATAAACCAACCCATAATATTTGTTGGTAAATAATAGAATAAGTTTAGGGCGAAATCGCCATAAACAGTCAGCAATAGAGCTGCAATACCATAAAACAATACGTGTAATGTTCCAAAAATAAAATTGATTCTTAATTTCCTTGTTGCTAAAAGGTTTGACATAACACCTGTAGTTGTGGCAATAATAGAAATTGAACTAGCAATTAAAGCAATAGTATTATTTACAGTTAAAAAAATAATGGCAACATTCAAACTTATTAATAAAATAACTTCAAATAACATTAAAGAATATAATCACTTATTATTTATAATTTCGCTTTTAATATTTTTTATTACAAATTTATTTTTGAA
This sequence comes from uncultured Mycoplasma sp., assembly GCA_947041065.1. Lineage (GTDB taxonomy): Bacteria > Bacillota_I > Bacilli_A > Mycoplasmatales > Metamycoplasmataceae > UBA710. Next base: position 3,371 of record CAMRCV010000048.1, on the reverse strand, counting down.
ATTAAATTTAGCTATTTTATTAGACAACATAATATAGTACCTCATTACTTTTATTTTCTATTTTAAAAATAAAAGATATTTTATCCTTTATTTTAATTAATTTTATTTATTATTTAAATTTCGTATTTATCAGGATGTTTTTTCATCATCATTTCTACAAATTCTTTTTTAGGTAAATGACCGTATTTAATCATTAATTCAAAACATTCTTTATATTCAGCTCATGCTCAATCAACATTTTCAAATCCAGGAACTTTAGTAATTCCTTCTCTTTTTCAATTTTTGTAAGTTTTGAAAAATGTTTCAATTTCTTTTAATCAATTTTGATCAAGTTCTTCTAATGAATTAATATGATCCAGTCTGTAATCATCATCATGAACTGCAATTAATTTTGTATCAGTTTCGCCATCATCAATCATTCTCATAGCTCCAACTATTCTGGCATTTAGTTGCACGCCAGGAACAAATGTTTCAGAAGAATAAACAAGAACGTCTAATTCATCTCCATCTCAATCAAGAGCTGTTTCAATGAATCCATAATTTGCTGGATAAACAAAACCATCTCTCAATATTCTATCAACACATATTTTTTGATTTTCTCTATTATACTCGTACTTAATATTTGAATTTAAGGGTATTTCTATTATTACTTTTATTATTTTTTTTTCCATATTTATATATTTTACATTAAATTAAATCTATATTATGTATAATTTTTGTAATATATGATTACACAGAACATAGAAACATTGGCAAATACAGTTAACGGATATAAAGTAGAAGATATTATCTTATGAACTTTAGGACTATTTCTTGCTGTAGTTTCAATAGTGTTTTCAGTTCTTTCATACTACTTCTCAAACAAATCAACAAAACTTATTACTGAACTTATGGAAAAAACTTGAGTGACTTCTGAAACTGATAAATTTTTCTTTGTTAATATGAAAGGTATTAAACATCAAAACAATAAAGCTTTATTATTATTGAATTCAGGAAAAGAAGTTTCATATGAAACATATGTTTCAAGTTCGTTAGGTTCAAGAATTATTCACATCAACAAAGAAACAATTGATTTATTAATGCAAACCAAATATAAGAAACTTATAACTGACTATATAAGAGAGAAAAAGATTTGTGATAATAAGTTTTTTACAGCAGTGAAAATAGAAGATATTACTTCATCATCAAAAAAAATAATTCCTGAAAAAGAAATGAAGAACTTAATTGAGTACCATGATATGATTTCGTCTTTTGTTTCACACATCTTAAAAGAATATACTGAATTAACAATATAAAATAATTAAAAAAAATCAATAAAAAAACACTTTTGTATAAAGTGTTTTGGTATATAGAACTATATGTTTGGTGCCCGAGACTGGACTTGAACCAGCACGTCCAAACGGACCAGGGATTTTAAGTCCCCTATGTCTACCATTTCATCACTCGGGCAATTTGAATAATTGCTTTTTAATTATACTATATTTTAATTCTAATATATATAAATATATAAAAGAATATTTTTAAATAAAATCTTTTAATGTAATATAATTTTATATATGAACTTCAAGAGTATTTTAATAAAACAAATTGAATTGAACAAAGCGATAATCAAAGATAATCAACATAAAAATGATGATTTAGAGAAAAAGCAAATCTTAGCCTTAATTGTTGAAATTAGTGAATTAGCAAATGAAATTCAGCATTTTAAATATTGAAAAAAGAATATCGAGATTGATGATGCCAAAATAATAGAAGAGTATTCGGATGGAATTCATTTTTACTTATCGTTTGGATTGAATTTAGGGATGTCAAATAATATTGATCCAATTATCATTGCTGAAGATTTAACTTTACAATTCTTAGAAATATATAGTTCAATAACAAAATTTTATCAAGAAAGTAATTTGGAAAATTTTAATCATTCTTTTGCTTTATTTATTGGTTTAGGTAAGTTATTAAAATATAGTGATGAAGATATGGAAGAAGCTTACTTAAGAAAAAATAATATTAATTTTGACAGAATAAAAAATAAATATTAATGGCATAAAAAAACAAGACTTGATTCTTGTTTTTATTTAATTAATTTTCTGACTTTGTTTCTCTATCTCATAATATATGAATAGAATTGTTTAAGTCAAGATTTTCAAAAAGAATTTTATATAGTGATTCAACAATAGGTAAATCGAGTTTCTCCTTGACTCTTATTTTCTCAACAATCTTAATTGCATTAATTCCCTCTAGTGTCACAGAAGAAGCGAGAGCTTTTTCTTTGTCTTTAACAAAACTTCTACCAAAAGTATAATTTCTTGATAAGTCTGACATTGAAGTTAATATCAAATCTCCAAGACCAGTTAAACCCATGATAGTTTCCATTTTCCCACCTAAGTACTTATTAAAAATTGAAAGTTCATGAACACCTCTAGTAATAAAAGCTGCTGTTGTATTAATTTTAAAACCATATTCAGTTATCATTCCAGAAGCAATAGCTAATATATTTTTATAGATTCCACCAGCTTCAGCACCAACAACATCTGTTTGAGTATATATTTTAAAATAATGGTTAGAAAATAATTCTTGGACTTCTTCACATAGCTCTTGAGATTCTGAAACAGATGCAACTATTGTCAAACTTTTCAAAACCATTTGTTCAGCATATGAAGGACCTAGAATACTTACAACTCCTCTAATATTTGGATCATTTTTAGTATTATCTTCGATTCCTTTATGTAAAGGGTCGTCAGTTCCGTGATAAAAACCTTTAGAACCACTAATAATTAAAACTTTGGAATTAAGACTCGCTTTTATTTGTTCAATAACTTTAGGAATAATTGGTGAAGGTAACGCTAAAACAACATAGTCAACACCATTTAGAGCTTCTTTTAAATTATTAGTTGTTTTTACTTTATGGATTGATAAATCTTCACTAAAATATTTAGTATTTTTTCCTAATTTTAATTCTGATAATTCACGATCATCAATTCCATAAACAACAATGTTTTTACGATTAGAGTCAAATAAAATATTAGAAAAGGCAGTGCCAAGAGCACCAGAACCAATTATAACTATTTTTTTATCTTTCATATTCTCACCTTTAAAATAATGTACTTAAAATTACATAAAATAAATACCTATTATAGATATTTACTTTTAATAATGTTGGATTAGTCGTTTGACTTTTCTCCATTTTCTTTATAATTTTCAAAGAAACTTCTTGGATCTGGTAAATCAAATTTTGAATTTTCTTCAAATTTAGAACCAGTTCCTGCAGGTATTTTATGACCTAGAATAATGTTTTCTTTTAAACCTTCAAGTTTATCTATTTGAGATCGGAAGAGCGTCGTGTAGGGAAAGAGTGTAGGCTATAGTGTAGA
>CAMRCV010000047.1 GCA_947041065.1 uncultured Mycoplasma sp. | reverse complement strand
ATTTCTTCAAATTAAAATTCCTTCTTTTGAATATGCAGGACTTAGCAATTCTAAAGAAACACTATCGTTAGACATTGTTGCATTACTAAAATCAAAAAGTAATTCTTTTTGTTTCCCATTTGCATCTAAAACTTGTGAAGTAACTGTCACTTTATCTTTATTAGTAATAAATGACTTAAAAAAATTTAATTGTTCATTTGTATCAACATTTGTTCCAGTTATTGTTAAGAAATCATTTGAGTTCAAAGTAACGTTATAACTTGAATCACTTGGTAATGTAAGACTTAGTCTTTGTTCGACTTGTCTTTTAATAACTTCAGGAGTATCATCAAGATCAGTTATTTTTAGAACAACTTCAGCACCTGATTGGTAACTAGTTGTTGGTTTATTATTACTAATTGAATAAACAGAACCAAGGGCAATTCCAAGTGTCATTGAAACCAAAGAAATAGATGAAATAGTTCATCTTTTTCAATTAGATAATTTGAAAATTTTCTTAACCTTGTTAAACATAATATAAATTATACTAAAAAGTTGTTAATTTATTTGATTTTAGGGGTATTGATATTGTAAGTTAACAAATATTTATAACCCTCTTGAGTCATCTTTCTACCCCTTGATGTTTTTGAGATTAATTTCAAAGATAAAAGTGATGCTTCAATGTCGTTGATGATAACTTCTTTGGATTCATTCAAAATACTAACAATCGCATCTAAAGAAGCGGCTTTCATATTAAAAACATCAGCCAAAATATTTAAATATTCAATATGCAAAATGTTGAGGCCATGTTTAAATAATGAAAGATAATCAAATGTTTTGATGATAATTTTGTCAGTGATAATTCCTTGATTATAAAAATAGGCAAAATCAATAATCCGTTTCAACAATCTATTTGCAATTCTAGGAGTTCCATTTGCATAAGTAGCAATTTTTAATGATTGTTCATTGGTAATTGAACAATTAAGTAATTTTGCCGAGTTATTAATAATTTGTGACAACTCTTTTTCATTATATTTTTCTAATTTTGACAAAATTCCAAAGCGATCTTTAATTGGTTGACTAATTTTTGAAATATTTGTTGTGGCACCAATTAAAGTAAATGCTTGAATTTTCATTCTGATAATTTTCTTGTCTCCATCAGGACCGACAGAAATATCGATAACACTATCTTCCAAGACTGAATAGATTAATTCTTCCAAGTTTTTATTAATACTATGGATTTCATCTATAAAAATAATGTCACCTTTATTGACATTTGCAAAAATTGCCAAAATGTCTGAACGCAACACTAATAGTGAACCTTGGACAAATACAATGTGGCGATTAGAATAAATAGCAATTAATTCTGCCAAAGTGGTTTTACCAAGTCCTGGTGAACCATAAAATAAGATGTGATCAGGATAGTTTTTTTGTTCTTCCGAAGATTTGATAATAACCTTTAACGTTTGTACAAGTTTTTTCTGACCAATAAAACCAGAAAAACTATTAGGTCTGAGTGATTTTTTTGTGTTGTTCATTTGAAATTACTTTTATAGCGTCTTCAACCATGTCTTCAATTGATGCGCTTGCATCAACGTTATGTAAAGCAAGTGAGATTTGTGTTTTGGTAAAGCCTAAAGATTTTAAAGTATCTATTAAGTCTCCTTGATTTTTATTAGTTGGATTTTTAGTTAAGATGGTGTTGTATTTAGATTGAAATTCAAACACTAATTGTTTTGCTGACCTTTGTCCAAGATGCGGCATTTGTGATAATCTTTCTCAATCACCACTCGCTATTAAATCAAGTGCAATTTTTCAGCCTTCATTAAGAATGGCGATTCCTGTTTTGGGGCCAATGCCTTGAATTGATAAAAGATCTTCGAAAAATAGTCTTTCTTTGAATTCTTTGAAACCATAATAAGCATCTATGTAATCATTTTTATGATGATACATAAAAACCTTTTGAAATTTGTCTAATTCAAACCTTTCTATTTCAGGTGCATAAACTACAAATCCTGTGTAGTTTGATTCAAACAAAAAATAATTTTTAGCGACGGAAACGATTTTCCCTAATTTGTATAACATATTTTATTCCTCCAAAGATATATGTCTAAAAAAGAATGTTTTGTTTAAAATAAAAATAATTTGAGAAAAATGCTTTGCTTTGAAAAAAAGCAAAAAAAAATGGGGTAGATAACGGGATTCGAACCCGCGCATAACGGCACCACAAGCCGCAGTGTTAACCACTTCACCATATCTACCATGATATGTTTATAATAAATATTATACTAAAACTTTAATGTCTTCCTTGATAATTCATTAAAATATTGTAAGGTTTTAAATCAAACAGATTAACAATTGTTTCATTTATATATTTTTTAATTAAATTAATTGTTGTAAAAAGGTCAGAATGCTTAGTAATTGTGAAATTAAAAGATATTTTGACATTCTTCCCTTTACGAACAATAACAATTTCAGGTTCACCTTCAATTTTAACGTCAACAATTTTTGAAGACATTAATTTAACAATATCTAAAAAAACATTTTTATGAATATTTGTTGTTTGGTTAATATTATTTTTAATATTGATGTATTCCATTACTTTTTACCTTTTCCAACATATTTCCCAGTTTCAGTAGCAACAGTGATAATTTCACCTTCTTTAATAAACATTGGAACTTCAATTTCAAAACCAGTTATTAAGGTAACTTTTTTCTGAGGATTTGTTGTAGTATTGCCTTTAACAGCATCAGCAGCTTCAGTAACTTCAAGATCAATATTTAAAGGGATTTCTAAATCTAAAATTTCAGATTCAAATTTTCGAACCTTAACTTCAGTTCCTTCATTTAAAAAATTAAGTTCTCATTTTAATTTTTCAGAACTTAATTCAATTTGTTCAAATGTTTCATTGTCCATCAAAACACAATTCATTCCATCGTTGTAAAGAAAATTCATCGCAATTCTTTCGATATGAGCTTTTTTAACTTTATCGCCACCAGTAAAAGATTTGACAACAGTTGCGTTGGTTCTTAAATCTTTAACTTTAGCTTTAACATTAGCTTGACCTCTTCCTTGTTTAGAGTGAGATGCCTCAAGCACGATATATAAACTACCATCCATTTGGAAAGTAATTCCTGGTCTAAAATCATTAACACTAATCATAAAATGCTCCTTTTATTTTCTTGAAAGAACTAAGTGACCAGAATCTGTAACTAATACATCATCTTCAATTCTTGCTCCACCAAGGTTTTCAATATAAATCCCTGGTTCAATAGTAATTACCATTCCTGGTTCTAAAATCATTGGCATTTTAGCTGAAACACTTGGAATCTCGTGAACATCAATCCCTAGACCATGTCCTGTGCTGTGAATAAAGAATTCTCCGTATCCCATTTCAGTAATGTATTGTCTACAAATATCATCTAATTCTTTTGAACTAATTCCTGGTCTAACAGCTTCACGCCCTCTTCTTGCAGCTTCTTCAACAATTGTAAGAATTTGTGAAAGTTTTGGATCAACAACTGTTGCTGTACTTTTTTTGTAAATCATAGTTCTTGTAATGTCTGATGCATAACCTTTAAAGAAACAACCAAAGTCAATCTTAACAATGTCTCCATCTTTTAGTAGTTTATTTGTTGGGTGATGATGAGGCATAGCTGAATTTGCACCAAAAGCCACAATTGATTCAAAAGATTCTTTGTCAGCTCCTAATCTTTTCATTAAGTAATTTAATTTATTATCAAGTTCTATTTCTGAAACACCTTCAGTAATGAAACTTTGTAATTTATCAAAAGCATCCAAAGAAATATTAACTGCTTTTTGAATTTTTGAAACTTCATTAGCATCTTTTAACATTCTTAATTCTTGACCTTTAATATTAATGATAATTGCATTAGGTAAAGTATTTTTTAATCTATTGTAATGAGTCACTTCTAAATAATCACTTTCAATGGCAATTTTCCCGAAATTTCTAGCTTGAATAAATTTATTAAAAGATTCACCTTCTAGTAAAACTACTTCAACGTTTCTTGCGTGATTTTTAGCGTATTCAAAATATCTTCCGTCAACAAAAAGTGTTGCTTTTGTTTTTTCAATTACTATATAACCTTCAGAAACCATAATTTCTGAAAATCATAATTTAGTTTGATAAGACTTAGAAATTATTGCATCTAATTCAAATTGAACGAAAAATTCGTCTAAAACACTTCTATTCATATTATTTTTTCTCCTTGTGAGTTGTATGAGTATTACATTTATGACAATGTTTTTTAACTTCTAATTTTTCTACTTGATTTTTTTTATTTCTTTTAGTAATATAATTTTCCATTTTACATTCGTCACATCTCATTGTAATTCCAGTTGCAGCCATGTTGTCTCCTATGCCTTAAATTCTTCTTTTTGATTTTGAAATTTAATTACATACATTATATATTAAAAAATATAATCAATTGTTTTATTTTTTGATTGAAAATTAAACTATATCCGTTGATTTAACTATACTTTCGAAAGATAAGGTAATAGATTGTGAGTTTTCGCAATAATTTAAATCAAGGTCAATTCTATAAGAAAGCTTATAATTACCAGAGTTTTCTTTAGTCACTTTAACTGAATTAACATTATTGTTTTTTGAAATATCTAGTGATTTAAATAAAAAATTGTCAAATAAACCATTTTTTAATACATTTACAAGAGATTTAGTTTGACCTAATAAGCCAATATAAACCCCTTTATCTCTTAAAAACATTAATCTTTCTAAAGAATTATCAACTTCTTGATTCCCTTCATCAATTCAGTGATTTTTGAAAAGTACAGTTTCAGGGCTAAGTTCATTAATTCCTAAGGAAGATTGAAACATATTAGATTCAAAAGACGCACTTTCACCTACACCTAAAGCTTTTAACTTTGAATTTATT
>CAMRCV010000046.1 GCA_947041065.1 uncultured Mycoplasma sp. | reverse complement strand
AAGAAGATGTTATGAATCTAATTAACGGCACTTCTTTTGTAAATGGAGAATTTAATTCAGGTCTAGATGGCAACATATCCAATGTTAAAATTTCCAAAGTTTTCTTACTAGACCTTTGTCCTTTTGTCGCTGTTGCTTTTTCTTTCTTGTTAACTTTCGATAGAAATAGAAATGTATTAAAAATTATTTCTCCTTTGGCATTCTTTGGAGGATGTATTACTATTTTCGGGCAAGTTATGTGAGATGACGTTGGGGCAAGCAACAATTTTTATCCGATATCTAATGGCTGAGATTTTATCTTTGGGAATGAAGCATACTTTTTAATGCATTTTTATTCAACAATAATTGCTTTAATTATTTTTGTAAATTCAAAAGGCTTTGGATGAAAGGGACTTCTAGGATCATTGATTTTCCCTTTGGCGTATTTTGCATATGTAATGATTTTTGTAACACAATTTGGAGTAACGAAAAATGCTACAGGATTAGTTGCAGGTGATTGAATGCCTGGAGGACAATATTATGTTGTTTCAACAATGTTTAATGGAATGGCGTTTCCATATATTACAGTCTTGTGTTACACTCTTGTCGCGGTATATGTATATTTAATAATATTTTGAAGAAACATTTTAATATTTGATAATAAATGAAAACATTCAGAAATGATTGTATTGCCAAGAACATCAGTTTGAATTAGAAGTATTGTTAATAAAATAAATAAAGCAATTAAAAAGATATAATTTTTTTATGTTTAAACTTATTTATAAAGAAAAAGGAATTTCTAGCTTCAAAGCTATTTCAAACTTTTCACGTGAAAGTGGAATTAAAAAAATAGGACACACAGGAACATTAGATCCATTAGCTACTGGTTTACTTTTAGTTGCCACTGATGATGATACAAAATTGATTGAATACATCACTAATAAAAATAAAACATATATAGCAGAAGCAACATTTAATATTGAAACAGATTCTTATGATGCTGAAGGTAAGATTGTTGCAACATATGACAAAGAAATAAATTTAGAAATGATAGAAAAAATTATTCCTAAATTTCTAGGAAAAATAAGTCAAGTGCCTCCAATTTTTTCAGCTAAAAAAGTTAATGGAAAAAGAGCTTATGATTTAGCTAGAAATAATAAAGAAGTTATTTTGAAACCGTCACAAGTAGAAATACATAAATTGGAAATAATTTCCTTTGCAGATAATAAATTAATATTTGAAGTTGATGTTTCAAATGGAACTTATATTAGGTCTTTGATTCACGATATGGGCAAAGCTCTTGATAGTGGCGCTTTTATGTCTGAACTAGAAAGAACCAAGGTTCATGGATTGGATAAAAGTAATGTCGATATTGACTTTAGATTATTAATAGATCTACCTTTTATTGAAGTGGATGAAAATACAATAACTCAACTACTAAATGGTAAACCAACCGTTATCAAAGAAGTAAATAACAAATATGGAATTATTTCTAAATCTAAAAATGATATTATTGGTATCATTGAAATAATAAACAATGAAGTTGTCAAACGAAAAATATTTGGAAACAAGTTAGGAAAAAATAATGTATAAAATGATTGTCTTTGATATTGATGGAACTTTATTGAAATATAAAGCCACTTCTTTTGCTTTTGATAATAATGTTTTAGAAACATTTAGACTATTGAAAGAAAAAGGTTATGTTGTTGTTTTGGCTTCTGGTAGAGACCTTGTGTCTATTGGTGACTTACATTTATCAGAAAATGTTGATTACTTCATTGGAGCTAATGGTTCTTTTATATATGATACTAAAGCCAAAAAAAATATTTGAAGTACCAAACTTTCTTTAAGTGATTTTACTGATTACAAAGAACAAGTTTTAGACAAACATATTGAAGAAATAAATAATGTTATTTTAAGTGATGATAAAAATGTTTTTGTTTATTCATATGAACAAATAAGAGAGCATTGATTTTGAAAAGATTTTTACAAAAAATTCAAACCCTTTAACTTACACACTACTGAAATGAACTTGGATGAATTTCACTTAATAACTATTAATTGTTTAAACAAAAAATTAATTGATATTTCACAAAATTATTTTGATAATAATAATTCCACTTTATCAGTTCAAGCTTTTTGAAATAACGGTTTTTTTGTTTCAGAAAAAGATTTGAATAAAGCAGAAACTATGGAAAGATTGGCTCATATTTTAAACTTTACAGTTGATCAAGTTATTGCATTTGGAGATGGTGAAAATGATATTCAAATGATTCAAAGAGCTGGAATGGGAATTGCTATGGCAAATGGGATTGACCAATTAAAAAACATTGCTAACGATATTGCAAAAGACGTAGAGGAAAATGGAACATTTCACAAGTTAAAGGAAATGGGAATTATTTAACATGGACATTTATAATTTTGATTATAAAACCGAAACTACAAAAGAACCTCTTAAAGAAAATTTAACACTTATTATTGGTAAGTTTAATGTTTTTCACCAAGGGCATGAAGAGTTGTTAAAAAAAGCAAAGGAAGTATCAAAGAAAAACAAACTTGGCACTACCTTATTCAATTTTAAAGAACAAATGTCTATTACTACACTAGAAAATAGATTGAAAAATTTAGCAGAGATTGGGTTTGACTTTGTCTTGGTGATTGATTTCGATTTCGATTTTAAATCATTGCATGCAAAAGACTTTATTGATCACATTGTCAAAAAATATAAAATAGAGAATTTTGTTGTTGGTCAAGAATTTAGATTTGGTTCCAACAGAATGTGAGGATCTAGTGATTTAAAGGATTATTTCCCAAATACTTTTATATGCGAAACTAAAAAGATTAATAATATAAAAATATCTGGATCTTCAATTAAAGAAATGATTGTCACCGGAGAAATAAAACTGGTCAATGAATTATTGCTGACAACATATAACCCAGTTATTAAATATAGTGAAACAAAAGTTATTTGACCTGAAAACTTGGTAAAGCCTCACAGTGGTGTTTATTTTATTAAGATGGAAATAGAAGGTTTTTGATATCATGGATTATTACTTTCATCAATGAATGATGCTGATCAAATCATTTTATTGAATTATGTAGGCGATTTAATTGATGATAATTATAATATCCAAATTGTTGAAGAAGCACGAATTATAATCAATTCTCGATTCAACAACATTGTAGAACAAGATAAAAAAAATTGTCTGGAGTTTTTTTATAACTTGCAAAAAAATAATATATAATTTAAATTAACATTAAGGTTATTTTTGGTTATTTATATTTAAGTAATTAAATTAAATTTGCTAGATTTAACGTGTTTATGAAGGGAAAATCATTATGGTTTCAAAAGAAAAAAAATTAGAACTTATTAAAGAATTCGGAGGAAATGATAAAAACTCTGGTTCTATTGAAGTTCAAATAGCTATATTAACTGAAGATATTGAAAATCTAAAGCCTCACTTTTTAAAAAATAAAAAAGACTTACATTCAAAAAGAGGATTCATTGCCAAAATTGAACAACGTAAAAAATACCTTGTTTACTTAAAAGAAAATAACTATGAAAGTTATTCATCACTAATCGGGAAACTTGGAATTAGAAAGTAAAATAGAGTATGAAAATATTTTCAAGTATTTTCTCGCTATTAAAACGAGATTCTAATTTTATAAAATCAGCTAATTACATTGTAACAAGTGATTATGATAAGTCTTATCTCGATCAAACAAAAATCAGAAGAATAAGTTTCTTTAAGTGAGTTTATCTTGCTTGTATTTTGTGTGCAATTTCAATCTCGTTTGTGCCATTACTAGCTGGAGATTTAATTACAGGAAATAAAACACTCTTGCTATGATTAAACCTAATAATGTTTATTGTTTTTTCAACTGATTATGTTTTTAGATGAATAACTTATAGTTTTCGAGCTAATAGTCACTCTCAATATCCCTTACTCTTTTTCCCTTTTACAGGAGTTTCAATAATAATGTTGTTTGGTATATTGCCATCTTTTGTAATCTTATTTTTCCCACTTATTGGCGCTAGTGAGACAGTAGAAAAATTTATTTCTGTTTTATCTTCATTAGTTATCCTTCAACTTGGAAGATTAGTTTTATTATTAAATGTTGTTCCACCATTTAGGTTATTTACAAATATTTTTGTCAAACAAAGAAAAATTCTTTCTTATGTTTTTATTTTTCTTATTTTAGTAACTTTATTATTTGCAGTAATTATTTATAGAGCTGAATTTGGTATCAACGATAAAATAACGAGTTATTGAGACTCCTTCTATTTTACAGTTATTAGTATTTGTACGATTGGTTATGGCGATATATATCCAGTAACAGAACTTGGTCGAGTGATGGTAATAGTTTTGGCATTTGTTGGTGTTGGAATTTTTACAATTCCTGGTGCAGTTATTGCCGGGGGTTTCTTAGAAGAAATTCAAAATAAAAAAGAAAGAAAAGAACAGTTCAAAAAAGAAGAAAAAGAAGATCACAAAGTATCAATAGTAGAAAAAACAGTTTTTAAGAGTATTGATAGTGTTAAAAAGGTTTCTGAAAAAGTAAAAACAAATAAAAAACATGAACCTAAAAAAGATTCTAAAAAACCAAAAACCAAAAATTAATTTAATTAATAAACTTTTTTTATTAAAATCATGATTTTTAATAATTATTTTGTATAATTCTTTTAAGTTACTTTTTGTAACCATACCAAAGAGGTCATTAAGATGAAAGTCACCTCAAGGATGAGAATTTAAAAATTAGGAGATGCAATGATTGCAATAATTAAAACCGGTGGTAAACAACTACTTGTAGAAAAAGATTCAATTATCTATATAGAGAAAATTGAAGGAGAAGCAGGCGACAAAGTAATTTTTGATGAAGTTCTAGTTTTAGGAGATAAAATTGGTGCACCATTTTTAGAAAAAACAACTGTAACAGGTCTTATTG
>CAMRCV010000045.1 GCA_947041065.1 uncultured Mycoplasma sp. | reverse complement strand
GCGCATTAGTGACTGGAGTTCAGACGTGTGCTCTTCCGATCTAGTTGATATTGTTCAATAAAAGGGTTTCATATTCACTATTTGAAAGATTTAGTGGCGAAATATCTTCTGGTCTAGTAGAGAATAAATGGTTATTTTCAAAATCAAGATTAATTACAGGAACATCAATAAATTCGTTTTTAATTAGTGAATAATTACTCTTGATGTCATTATTGTGAAAGTTAAAATTATTAATTAAAGATGAGTTTAGTGATAAAACTAATTCTCCAGGCATCAAGTTTTGATAAAAAGGCACATTATTCAAAGTGGCCAACACATTTTTATCAACCTTGTTTTGTGATTGAGGATTAACTTCATCAACCAAGTAAGTTTTGTTAGTATCTTGATCAATGATGGTTAATTTTGAAAAAGAATTGTAATTATTATTGTCATACAAAATTGTATTGTCAAAATTATTGTTTTGTAGTGTTCTTGAAAAAATTGGCACAATTCCTACTAATAAGACTGCAAAGATTGAAGCCATCCCAAATCATAAAGGTTTAAAGGCAACAGCAAATAAAACTAATAAGGCAGCTATTCCTGATAAGACAAAAGGACTAATTAACAAATTGCTAATTAGTAAATAAATAATTCATTGAGCATCATAACTAAAAGATAAGACAAAAATTGATGATAATAAGAACTGAGCAAACATCACCACGATTAGAAAACCAAAAACAATAATCATTCTTGAAAAAAACAACCCATATTTTGAGATTGGTTTCGAAAACATAATTACATCAATACTATTGGTTTTGTTTTCGGAGAACAACTTGTTAATTAAGAAGATTAATCAAATCATTGAAACTATTAAAGAAACAATACTAAAAATAAAAGAAAACTCTAATAAGTCTAAATTAAGAGCAAAGAAACAAACTAATGTTATTGGTTGAGAAAACAATAACAAAAATGACAATATTCAAAAAGAAATACTTTTCTTCAATAAGAATAAATTAAATTTAACAATTGAATAAAATTGTGGATTAAAGGGGTTTTTAATGTGTTTGGCGATTTTAGATTTAGAACTCATTATCAATTATAATTTCCTTGTATTTTTTGATTAAATCTTTTCCTGCTATTTTTCCACTCCATTTGATCTCTCCTTGTTTAATAAAAGTTACAGAGTCAATATATTTTTTGATTTCATCCAAAATATGAGATGAAATAAAGATAGTAACTCCTTGGTCATTCAATTCTTTTAATAATTCAAAGAATTGTAATCTAGAAGTCGGGTCTAAAAAAGCCGCCGGCTCATCTAGGATAATAATTTCTGACTTTTCTAAAGCAGCCCTAATTAAAAGGATCTTTTTAACTTGACCAGAAGAAAGTTTGTTCGGATTTCTCTTGATTTCACTTTCTAAACTCAGTTTTTTGATTCATTCATCAAGTTCAATCTTGATTTGTTCTTTATCATCACGAACTAATAATGCTAATTGATATAAGAAGTCATAAGAAGAAATATTCAAAGGAAAAGATGTTTTATCAGGAATGTAGCACAGTTTTGAACGAGCTTTAACATCAGTCTTAACATTTAACCCATTAATCAACAAATTACCGTCAAAATCATTGTTTAACCCAGCCATAATTTTAATGGTTGTGGATTTACCAGCTCCATTTTCACCAATAAAAGCGTGAAATTCACCCTTTGAAACATTAAAACTAACGTTCTTTAAGGTAAATTCCTTGTCTTTATTCTTGTACTTCATGTAAATGTTTGATGACGATATAATTTCTTGCATTGCTGATAAATTATACTCCAAAAGACAAAAGGTTAACAATTCATATAATTTATCATTAATAATTCATTATTTTAAATGCTTTTAATTAAAGATATTTTTTTCCATTTAGTTCAATCACAGGAAAATTTAAACCCTATTTCGTCGTCTTTTAAAAGCCTTTGATATAAATTAGCTTTTTTTTATATAAATTATGTTGTTAAGCGGCTGCAAATTATTTTTTTCAATGTCTTTATAAATAATTATTGAAAAAATAGCGCTTGCAATTGAGGTATGTAGTAATAACAAAACATTAATGCGAAATACATTTTTGAAAAATCAATTCATTTTTTTTAAATTAACTTCTTCAGCAAAACCTTTATTTAAAAATAATTTACTACAAATTCTTCTATTTCAGCCGCCTAAGAAAAGTAGAATTAAAATGTTAGCTAAAAATGAACCACCAACAATTGCTGCTTGATAAGTTAATGATTCAAATCAACTTCCTTGGGTCTCGTGTTGAAAAGTTAAAACCAATGTTGTAATTCCTAAAGCGATAGAAAGTGTGACAAAAAAAGATGAAGCAATGGATGTTTTTAAATATCTTATTTTTTGTAAGTTTCAATTTTGCAAATTTGAAAGGGCAGGAACACCCTCATTTGTCTTAATTAATTTTTTTTGATGATTAAATACATGAATAAAGAAATATGCCCACATAAGTGTCATAAAAATCTGGAACACCAACTTTGTTTCTATCTGAGCAGGCAAAACCCAAACAATTATAGAAAACACTAAATATAAAATAAGCATTATTAGGTTATTTTTATTTTTGTTATACATACAATAATTATATTTGTTAAATTTAGAAATTAAAATATTATTTATATTCAAATGTTTAATTACTTATAGATATGAAAATCTTTTTTCTTTTGTTAAAGTTCCGAAAGGTGTTTTTAAAATATTTAAAAAACCATTCTTATTTTTTTATCCTAATGACATTTCTTTGAACATTTCATTAATGTTTGTTCTGAAATGATTATCTTTTTATCCCAATTCTTCTTCTACAAAGTAAATAGAAAGCTCATATAAAGCTCTTTCCACTGAATCACTAGTATGAACAATGTTATTTAACATATCATTAGAATAATCGCCACGAATGGTTCCTGGATTAGCTTTTGTAGGATCTGTTGCTCCTGCTAAGGTTCTAATAATCGCAACTGCTTCATTTCCTTTTAGAGCAAGTGCTACGACAGGCCCTGATTGAAGGTTTTTAATTAACGAAGGATAAAATGGTTTTCCTTCATGAACATCATAATGATTTTTAGCTTGCTCATCAGTTACATCAAGATACTTGATTGAAAGGATATCAATTCCTTTTTCTTCAATTTTAGTAATTACCTTACCAATTAAATGCCTTTTAACAGCATTTGGTTTAATCATTAAAAATGTTTTTTCCATATATTCATTACTCCTTAGTTTATTAATATAAATTATAACATTAATTAAAGATTGGTTAATTTTAATGATAAGATAAACTCATGAATTATTTATAAAATACATGAGCAACTAGGGGAGAAAATATGAATGTAATCGATTTTTATATTGAAAATTTTATTAATTTTGAGGAAAGTGATTGGTACAAAAAAGATAATGTTAAAAATATTTTTACACTTCATTATTCGTTCGAGCAAAAAAATAAATTTTCTTTTTCAAATGAATATAATGCCCTTGAATTTTTAAAAGAAATATTAGAACCAGATATAGAGAAACACGAAGAAATTGATAATAATATTTTTTTAGCAATTTGTTTTTATTTAGAAATTAAAGGATTTGAAATATCTAAATTGAAAGAATATTTAAAATGCCCCTTGAACAATAAAAATATAAATAAATCTTTAGAAAAATTAGTTTTTTTTATAAGAGACAATGAAGTTGAAAGTTCAAATTATGTTTCAAGAAGAAAATTTAATAATAGTTTAACAATTAAAAAAATATCTTAGTCATTAAAATTATAATTTACATTGCAAAAAAACCTATAGTATTTTGATTTAATTAAAAATACTTTATATACCTCAACTTGGGGAAAATATAAATAAAGTTAGATGATTATCGTTATTCTTTAAAGTCTCAAATAAAAAGTTAATCCACATATAAAAACTAACTTATAATAAAATATTTAGCAGTATAATTGCAATACAATGATTAAAAATAATAGAATAAACAAATTTGAAGAACCTATAGAAAAAATGGTTCAAGAACTTATAAAAAACAAAAAATCTAATGGAGGCTTCCCGATAGTTTCTATATTTTTAGAAGATAATTTTAACTTAATAAGCGTTAATGCTAATTCAAGGTCAAATAATGGAAATACAGATGTTTTAAATCATGCAGAATTTAAATGTTGTTTAGATATCGATAATAAAAAAGAGAATCTCCAAAAAAAATTAATAGCAATCATTACAACCCCTCCTTGTAATGATTGCCTTAAAGAAATTTCTAAAAATTATAACAATGTTCAAGTTTTTTATTTTTTTGATGATGTTAGGAAAAAAATTGAAAAAAATTATCTAAAACACTTAGTATTGAATAGAAAAATATCTAAAAAAAGCCCCTCTAACTTTATCAGTAAAAATATAAAGTATAATATTTATTATATTATTTTGTCTTATTTAGGTGGGTGTTTAACTCAAAAATTAAATAATTTAAAACATGAAGAAATAGAGAAAATATCTAAAAAAATAGTTAAAAACTTAAAAACAACAATTAAAAGCAATAGACCATCAAAAGGACAAATAAAAATCGAAGAAGTGTGATCAATGATTGAAAATGCTAAAAAAATTAATGTTGATGAAATCAGTCATAAAAGTATTTCGAAAACAAAATTTAACTGAATTACTGATTAAAAAAAATATAAGATGTTTGTTAAATAGATGTTTTATAAAATTGAGAAAAAATCTCAATTTTAAAAATTTAAGTATATAATTTAAAATAAAACTAAGTACAAACCAAAAAAAGGAAGTAATATGATTTTAAGATATTCTGTGGAAAACTATAAATGTTTTCAAGAAAAAGAAACTATTAGCTTTAAGGCTAAGAAAATATCTGAAAGCTCAGATACTAAACAATATTATTTGTTGGATAATGATATCTTACCCATTATTTCAATTTATGGACCTAACGGCGGAG
>CAMRCV010000044.1 GCA_947041065.1 uncultured Mycoplasma sp. | reverse complement strand
ACGCTATAAATGGATCTTTAATATTTTTAATTCTTGCGAAAGAATAAGAAATAGTAAGTGTTACAAATATAGATAAGTGGTTAAAAATACCCTTTCATATTGTGTAGAAAATAAACGTTCCTACCGTACTTATTTGGTTTGCTACAGATCCTGGAACAAAAGTAATTGAACCTGTTGCGCTTGTTTGTGTTTGGCCTTCAATACCCATTGTAATTCAACCTAAGATTGAAGTAGAAGTTGTATCTCATCAACCAAATACAAAAGTCATACATATTACACCAATTGATGCTGCTATAATTAACGGTACTAAAAGTGCAAATCCATCACGAAGTGAAGACATGTGTTTTTGTTCTGCTAATTTACCCATACGCATAATAGCAACATCTCAAGCATGTTTGAATTTATCTTTTGTATTAGAAGATTTTTTGCTATCTGTCATTTTTGTTTCCTTTTTTTATTTTATTTAAATTTTTGTTTTTTAAAAAGAAATATTATTTAATATTATCTTTAGCTAGTTTGTAACAGTCTTCACCTTTTGCCATTGCATAAATTGCAGGAGGTATTACTATAACTGGAATATCTCCAGCAACATCTTTAAAAGATTGTTCCATAAATTTTACTTGTGGTCCTAACAAAACAATATCGTAATTTTTGATAATTGTTTTTGCTTCTCCTGATGGTTTTGCAATAACATCAATTGTTTCACCAAGTGATTCTGCATATTTTCTAATAGATTGCTCTAATAAAGATGTTGACATTCCTGCTGAACAGGCTAATAATATTTTCATAAAAAGTTCCTTAATGTGTATTTCAAATTTTTTGATTACCAAAACATTATATCATTATATATAAATATATATCTCTTAATAAATGAAAAAATTTAATAGACTATATTTAAAATTGTTTTTTTATATTTTACATTATAATTGTTAGCATGTCTTATTTACTTAAAAACAACAATTTAATTACTTTATTTAATAATAAAATTAGCGGTAATCCTGACATAGGGGATCTTGGACAAATTGACCCAATTGTTATTACAACTGCTATTTTAATGGCAATTTCCTTGTTATTGCCTTGTTTTATTTGATTTGCAAGAAATTTTATGAGAATTGTATTGAAAAAAAATTATGAATTATTTAATCGTTCAATTAAGTGAATTCTATTATTCTCTTTGGTTTTATTTATTGTTTCAATAATTTTGATGGTTCTAGCTATTCAAGGGGTTATATAATATGAAAAGTCCAAAAGAAAAAATTGATTTAAAAGAAAAAAATAAAGAAGAGAATGAAGAAATTTATACATCCTTAATTGATGAGTTTCGTAGACAAAAAATTGTTTATAATTCAAAAAAAATTAAAGCTGATTCTATAGATGTTGTTTGAGAAGCTTTGGAAGCGACAATTCGTAAAACTTTCAAAATAAAAAGAGAGCTTGAAAAAGATATTGAGTTCGGAATTAAAATTAGAGGTGTATATACCAAATATTTAATGGAAGAGCATAACCCAGAGAAAAAAGAAATTTCTATTTTTTGAATGCACACTAATGATAAATATTGATTACACTACCAAATTACTACTACAATGTTTAAGCGTGTTTTTAAAATTAAATTCAAAGAAATTATTTATAGAGAGCAAACTTTTTTTGGACTATCTGATTCTGTTGGTTACATATTATTAAAGTATTCTTTTTTAAAAAATACAAAAATGTTTATTAATAGTATGAAATTAATAATTAAAGACCCTGACAAAGCCGAAAATGATGAAAAAGAAGAAAATTCGCCCAATCTTATTTCATAACCAAGAGTTGTTTTATTTGATATAATTTAAATTAATAATCTATTAATTGAAAGAGGCAGATATGTCAAACGAATATTCAGCAAGTAATATAAAGGTATTAAAGGGTTTAGAACCAGTTAGAAAAAGACCTGGAATGTATATAGGAACAACCGGTAAAAAAGGTTTACACCACCTAATTTGAGAAGTTGTGGATAATTCTATTGATGAGGCAATGGCTGGTTTTGCATCAATCATTACTATCGAACTAGATTCTGATGGTTATGTAACTATAAATGATGATGGACGTGGTATTCCTACCGACGTTCACCCACAAACAGGTCTTTCAACAGTTGAAACAGTTTTAACAGTTTTACATGCCGGTGGTAAATTTGACTCTGATACATATAAAGTTTCAGGTGGATTACACGGGGTTGGAGCTTCTGTAGTTAATGCACTAAGTGCTAATTTAAAAGTTTGAATCAAAAGAAACGGAAATCTTTACTTTCAAGAATTTAAAGAAGGTGGAGTTTCTCAAGGCGAAATCAAAGTTATTGGTCAAGTTGATTCAGAAGATACAGGAACTAAAATTTCTTTCAAACCAGATTTTACAATTATGGAAAGAAATGAATTTGAATTTCCAGTTATTTTAGATAGAGCAAAACAAATTGCATATTTAAATAAAGGAATCACAATTAATTTAGTTGACAAAAGAACTGATGATGTTATGAAAAAAACCTTTTATTTTGAAGGTGGAATTAAAGAGTATGTTAAGGAATTAAATAAGGGTCGTGCAATTATTCATGAAGAAATAATTTATGCCGAAGGAAAAGTTAAAGGTGATGATGGAGAAGTTATTGTTGAAGTAGCTATGCAATACAACACTAGTTATCAAAGTAATGTTGTTTCATATGCTAACAATATTTCAACATTAGAAGGTGGAACTCATGAACAAGGGTTTACAGATGCTTTAACAAGAATTTTAAATAACTATGCTGGAGCAAATAAATTATTTAAAAATGAAGATGAAAAATTAACAAGAGAAGATGTTCGTGAAGGTTTAACTGCAATTATTTCTATTAAACACATTGAACCAATCTTTGAAGGTCAAACAAAAAGTAAGTTAGGGAACAAGGATGCTAGAATGGCAACCAACAAAGTTCTTTCTTTACAATTAGAAAAATTCTTAGCAGAAAATCCTGATCAATCTAAAATGATAATTGAAAAAACATTACTTGCACAAAGAGCTCGTTTTGCAGCATCAAATGCTAGAGAAGCAACAAGAAGAAAAACTATCTTTGATATCACTGCACTTCCTGGAAAATTAGCTGATTGTTCTTCTAAAAATGCTGAAATATCTGAAATATATATTGTCGAGGGAGATTCAGCTGGTGGTTCTGCCAAAATGGGTAGAGATAGAGAAACACAAGCTATTTTACCACTACGGGGTAAGATTATCAATTCAGAAAAAGCAAGAATTGATAAAGTATTTGAAAATACTGAGATTATGTCAATCATCACCGCTTTAGGTACTGGTGTTGGTAGTGAAATTAATATTAATAAATTGAGATATCACAAAGTTATCATCATGACCGATGCTGATGTCGATGGATCTCACATTAGAACATTATTATTAACATTCCTTTATCGTTATATGAGACCTTTGGTTGAATATGGTTTTATTTACATTGCTCAACCTCCTCTTTTCAAAATATCATCAGGAAAAAGTTTTCAATATGCATATAATGAAGAACAAAAAGAAATAGCTATTAAAGCTTTAGAAGCAAAAGATGCAAATGTAAAATACAACATTCAAAGATATAAAGGACTAGGAGAAATGAATCCTGATCAATTATGAGAAACTACAATGGATCCAACTTCAAGAAAAATGTTACAAGTACAAATTAATGATGCTGCTGCTGCTGATTTAGTGTTTTCTACACTAATGGGTGACGATGTTGCACCAAGAAGACAATTCATTGAAGAAAATGCTAAATACGTTAAAAATATAGATCTATAATATTTATGTTTAACCAGAAAAAAGTTTTAACAAATCTTACTCACTTAAAATTATTTTATGAGGGCAATCACAACAAAACCTATAAAGGTTTTTTTTGTGATGAAGTTGTCCAAGTCAGAGTTGCTCAAAACACAATTGTCAATCACAAGAATGAAATACTATTTTTAAAAAATCATAACAATACTCTTTATATCGATAACTCTATTATGGTTAGAAAATGAATACCAGGAAATCATCTTGAAAAAAACGATATTACAACTCTTAAGATTATTGAAAAAGTTTTGTCAAAGCATTGAAGTATTCAAATTAATAACATAAGTTTCTTTGACAACAACTTAGATGTTAATGATTTAGTTTTATCACATGGAGACCTAAGGCCCAAAAACATCATTATAAACAAAGGTGAGGTTATCTTAATTGACTTTGAATGAATTAATTATAATAGTAAGTATTTTGACCTGTCTCACCTTCACCTATATTGTTTCTTTAGCATTCAAGATATTGTTGAAGTGTTTAATGTAGATAAAGATAAATTAATTAAAGCCATTGATGATGTTACTAAATTTAATGAGCGTTGAGAGAAAAAAGTATATAAAAAAAATCTAATTAATAGATTTTAAGATTTTTTATTTCTTTTATTTTTTTTATTATTTGTTGGAGCTTCTTCAACAGTTACTTCATGTGTTTTAATAATTGCTTCTGCTGAACGCACATCTTCTTCATCAACATATAATTCATCATAATCAGGGATTTCGTTCTCTGTTAATGCTGCTTCATAAAGTGAGAATTCATCTTTTTGCTCATGATTTTTATGTTTTTTATATCAAGGGATTTTAACATGAGGATCATCAATGATTTGATTTGCAGGAAAATCGTTTGTAGAACTCAATATTTGTTGAACCATTTCTTGTTGGTTTTCAATTGTTTCCTGTTGGTTTTCAATTCTTTCCTGTTGGTTTTCAATTGTTTGTCTTTGTGAATTCAACTTCTCTTGTTGTTTTCTTAATCTTTCTTGTATTTTGATTGTTTTGTGATAATCACTTAATCAGAAATAAACAAAAGGTAAGAAGATTGCTCCAGATAATCAATTTCCAAACATCGCAGGAATCATATTAATAAAGAAACTTCTAAAGGTTCAATCAGCCAATGTTATTGGAACATCGAAAATTCCTTGACCTACATTTTGTAACATTGAACTATCTGCATGTGTTCAACCAAACGCAAATATAATAGAGTTTGCAGTTACATGTTGGAAACCAACTATTGCAAATAATCA
>CAMRCV010000043.1 GCA_947041065.1 uncultured Mycoplasma sp. | reverse complement strand
TAATACAGAAAACTTAGAAAGTATTGAAAACTTCTTTACTATAAATAACTTTAAAGTAATTACTAAAAAAGTAAAGTTACAAGCTAGCGGATCTATTGTTGGTGGAATTATGAGTGCTGCAAGCATTAGAGAATTTAATAACTTTTACTTAACAACCGAAGCAGCAAATCCGTTAGATGATTTTGATTTAAATGAATTAACAGTTAAAACAGATGCAACAGTTGGACTAAACGGAACTTGAATCTTTACAAAAGAACAAGTTTCTCAAATAAAAGCTTCTACAACAGCTTTGTTAGATGATTTTAACCCTATCGATATTACAGATGTAAAAACATTTGCTGATTTTTCAACATATGCTGATCAAATCTTTCCTGCAGGAGTTAAAGATGATGACTTACAAGAATTATTTATTTTAAAAGAAAAAACCCTTCCTGGTTTTTTACAAGTTTCAAACGCTTCTGCTGTTGCCTTAATTAAAAAGACTTATTTCAATGATCAATTCCCTGCATTTATGGATATAGAACTAAATGGCGGAAAACCAATTAACAGTGGTATTTTAGGAGCTGCTAATGATGTTAAATTGAGCTTTTTTGAAATAGCCAATCCAACAAATAGACTAGATTCAAAAATAAGAATAAACGTTGACATGAAAATCGACGGTACTGAAGGTACTAGCAAAATAAAAGAAGCATATGATAATATAAAAACATTTGCAACTGATAAACTTGCTAGATTAGATAAATTGTTTGAAATTTTACAAATCGAAAATCCTGAGCAAGACTTCAAAATAGTATTTGTTAAGTTTTCAACAGCTATGGTTACAAGTATGATTAATGCCGCAGATGATTATATACCTGCATTGGGAGCAATATACAAAATAAAATTTATCGGTAAAACAGTTGAGAAATACGTTAACAAAACTATGGTTATTGTTGTCCAAAAAATGATTTCAATAATTGTTAAATAATTAAAAATTAAAATAGTAGGCAAAACTTGTTCTTGATTTTTAAATGAATAAAATTTAAAACATAAATATATTTTAATTTGTAATATAATTTATTTTGACGATTAGTTTTTAATTTAACAAGGTGGTTGATATGATTTATGATGAGAAAACAAAGAATAATGAGAAAGGTCATAATTCTAAAGTTAGTAACCAAACTATTGAAGCGCCAAAAGATCACAACTGATTAATAATATTACTTTCAGTAATTACTTTAGGTTTATTTGGCATATACTTTATAGTTTCCAAAAATGAACTTAATGCCCAACAAATTAAAGTTAATGAATGTGCTTCAAGTGTTGATGTTCAATTAGCAAAAAGAAGAGATACACTAATAAAATTGCTTGATTCAACAAAAGCAATGTGTAAATATGAAGCTTCATTATTAAAAGATATTACCAAATTAAGATCTTTGAAAATTAACAGTGAAAATAGAACTAAAGTGGATGAAAAGGCCGACTCTGTGTTTGCTCGTTTATTAGCAATTTCAGAAAACTATCCTGAAATAAAAGCATCTGAATCATTTCAAACATTAATGCATGCTGCTGAATATTCCGAAAGAGAAGTTGGAGCAGCTAGAAGAACTTATAATAGTGCGGTTTCACGTTTTAACACCAGCTTGCTTTCATGACCTTCAAGCTATATTGCCGCTAAAAATAATATGCATACAATTAAAATGTTTGAAGCTTCATCAGAACAAAAGAAAGATGTCAAACTAGCTTTCTAATATGAAGAAATATTGTCCTGAATTAGATATTAAAAACTTTGAAGAAATTCAGAGTAAAATTCAATCTTGAAAAACAGAAGTTTTGACTGAAGTAAAGCAAACTTCAAAAAATATCACCGCTTATTTTGCAATGAGTGCTTTATCTTTCCTTGCTGGTTTAGGGTTCTTTTTATGATTCGTTATGGAGATAGCTCAAGTAGAACAAAGCGGCTTATTCATCATCTTAATTATAACTGCAATAATTTCTTTAAGTTTAGGTGGAGTGTTTATATATTTAGGGATTAGTTATCGAAAAAAAGCTTTCATGGTAGCTATTGAAAATCAAAAAATTAATCCATACACAGAGTGATTGGAAGATGTTAATAAGCACCTTGTTGACAAATTAACATTAACAGACATACAATCAAGATTTATTGATTACTCGCGTTTAAAATATCATTTAAGCGGTCAAGACTCTATTGGTTTAAAGCGTGAATATGAAATCATTAGCGGAAAGATATTTGATAATACATATTCTTTATCGTGTGGGGTTTGAGAATCAAGAACTACAACTTCACACATTAGAAGAACTTATAGAACATACATGGATTATTTACCACTAATTAAAGTGAAAACAAAATTGTTTGATGGAGACAAATTTTCAATAACTAATTCAAAAGATTTTGGAAACTTTAATAAAAAAGATATCAAAGTAGAAAGTGATGATTTCAACAAACATTTTTCAATCACAGGAAGTAATGAGACAGCCATGAGAATGATCATTACTCCACTTGTACAAAATAAATGATTAGATATGAAAGATTTAAGTCCTTTTAATATCAGTATCCAAAACGGTTATATTGATGTTTTATTTAAGCCTAAAGGTTCTTTTATGGACCAGACATTATTAAAGAACAAAACAATTAAAGGATTCTCAAAAGTTGATAAACTTATTTGAAAAGATATTTCACTATTCTTAAGTATGCTAACCTTAATATTTTCAATCTCAATTTTTCAATTTGAAGAAAACTAAAAGAAATTTTATTATTATAAAAAGTCTTGACAAAATATTCATGAATCAAGAGATAATATATTTTTAAAAGCAAAATATTATATGATTTTGATATAATTATTATGATAAATAAATCAAATATCCAAAAAAGATAAAAATCCAATTGGAAAAAGAAAAGGAAACATCAAATGACATCATTTACAGCTAAAATTATAGATCCAGTAGGTTTACATGCTAGACCTGCTTCAATAACAGTAACAGTTGCATCAAAATTTACATCAGATATTAAAATACATGCAAATGGAAAATCAGGGAACTTAAAATCAATTATGAATATTATGGCTCTTGGTGTTAAAGGCGGAGAAGAAATTACTATCGAAGCTACAGGAACAGACGAGAAAGAAGCAATTCAAACTCTTCAAGAAGAAATGAAAAAAAATAACCTAATCTAAAAGGTTATTTTTTTTTGAATTATTTTTAATTGCCATTCTTAAAAAGATTGTTGATGTTGCTGAAAATGTAAATAATAGTACTAAAGATAATATCAATAAAATCATAGGTGATTTTGATGATTTTTTTGTTGTATCAACGCCTCAATTAACCATCTCTCATTGATTATTTGTTAATCCGTAACGTTCGCCACCATCTTTAAATCTTTCTGAAAGAGAAATTATTGTTAAAGAGTTATTGTTTGCAAAAGCATCTTGACCAATACTATCAACCGAAGTAGGAATATCGATTGACTTTAATGCGCTAGAATCAAATGAATTTTTACCAATTGATTTTAATTCTGAATTCTCTTCAAAAGTGATTGTTTCTAAAACTGAGTTTTGAAAAGAACCGCTTCCGATATCCAAAATATTAGATGGTATTTCAATATTAGTTAAGAATTTATTATTATTAAATGCAAAGGTGATGTTTGTCACATTAGGAGCTTGTCTTTTTCAATCATTTAATGATATTGATGTTTTTACATCTCACCCAATCAACTCTACAACACTTGAAGTTAAGTGAGTTGATTCAGTTGTTGATTCATGAACTCAATCAATTATTTTAATTTGTTCATCACTAAATCCATAAGTATCCAAATGAATCTTTAAATGACTAAATATCGATATGTGTGTCAAGGCAGTTGAAGCAAATGCTTGTGCACCAATCGAGATAACAGGGGGAATAACAATACTTTCAATCATTGTTTGTTTAAAAGTTCTAGATCCAATAGTTTGTAATTGTGAATTCTCTTCAAAATCAATTTTTTTAATAGTTGAAAGTTCAAATGAAGAATCACCTAAAGATTTTATTTTTGCAGGAATAATAATTGAATTAGTAACTTGATTATTTTGTCATGTACCTGCAGAAATTGCAATAACGTTAGGAGCATACTTTTTTCAATCTTCTAGTGTGATTATATCTTTATCAAGAAAGAGAATTTTTTCTGCTAGCGCTTTAGTTAACACTTGTTCTCGTGTCATATCATAAATTCAATTAATGCTATCTAATTGCACTTGAGTAAAACCAAAAGATGGCGCTAATGTTTGGAATTTTTCAGGAAATGTAATGTCTGTTAATCCAGTTTCTGCAAAAGCATCTGTACCAATATTTTTAATTGAAGTATTAATCGCTATTTTTTTCAACGATTTTGAATTAGTAAAAGCTTGAACACCAATGCTTTCCAATTGAGAACCTTTTTCAAAAGTTAAATTCCGAATTCCAGAAAATTTAAAAGCTTGACTCCCAATTGATTTTATACTTTTCGGAATCTCTATATCCAACAAAGTTCCAGAACGCATAAAAGAAACTTGTGGAATAGATGTTAATTGTGAATTGGGTTCAAAAATAACTTTCTCCAGAGAGTATGTATTTGTAAAAGCACTTTCATCAAGTAACTTGATTTGACTAGGGATTTCAATATGCTTAATTTGTGTATTGTCATATCAAGCTCCATTAATTTCAACAACCTTTGGGAAAGTTGTTTTTCAATCATCAAGAGTAATTGTAGATTTTTTATCTCAACCTGCATATAACAACATTTCAGATGTTAAACTAGAAATTATAGTTGTATCATGTGTTCAAGAAACATCATTTCATTGTACTGCAGACAACCCAAAATATTCAGGTCCATGTTTTTTAAATCAAATTGGCATTGTAACTTTTAAATTAAAAGTCGATTTGAAAACATTCGTACCCATAACTTTAACAGAAGTAGGAATAACAATTGTTTTTAATTTAGTTTCTGCAAAAGCATCATTTTCAATTGTGTTGACATATGACCCTGGTTCAAAAGTAAGATTTAGCAACGAAGATTTAGCAAATGCAGAACGTCCAATTTTTCTGACAGATTTAGGAATTGTTATTTCTGAGATCGGAAGAGCGTCGTGTAGGGAAA
>CAMRCV010000042.1 GCA_947041065.1 uncultured Mycoplasma sp. | reverse complement strand
ATCAAACTCACTTAAATCTAGTAGTAAAAAATTATTTTCTTTATATCGGTGGAATGACTTGAATTCTTTATTCATCCTTTCTCCTTCATTTAAAATAGTAATTCTTGAATTTAAAATTATTTTTTTATTTTTATTTTGTTCGATATGCTTTATAAAACTCTTTAATTCATTGCCTTGAGTGTCTTTTATTCGTAAATATGTTTGTCCTAAACAATCATCTAAAACTATTATTTCTTTAACTTTAGGTTTGCCAGCTACACTAGTTTTTAATTCTGAAAGATTATTAATATCTGATGTAGTTCGAATAGCATATCCTTTTCTTAAATAAATACCAGCTAATATTCTGGTCATCAAAGTTTTGCCAACTCCTGGATTTCCAGTGATGAACAAAAAATTGCCTTGATCTAAAATTTTCTTGGCTTTTCTGAATTGTGATGTTTCAACAAAAAATCTTAAATCTTCTCCATTATCAAGTTCTAAGAAACTGTCAGAATCTATATCGATTGCCGTTGGATTTTTAGCCAATATCATTTCAAGTGATTTATTATTTAGTCACAATTTAAAATGATTTGTTAAAACCGAATCGTATTTCTTATCTCCAAGCATTACCTCAATATCTTTTTTATCAACAATATTATCTGTTGATTCCATATATTTTTGAAATATCTTAAATATCTCTTCTTTTTTATTGGTACTCAAATTCATTGATGTAAAAATGAAATATTGTTTTAAATCTTTGAATTTATCTAATTTATCTAATTCTTTTTTTAAACTTGATGTTAAATTAGCAAACTTTGAGTTCTCATAATGTTTAACTTGAATAATTTTAGTTGGATTACTTAAATTATCAGCAACATCAATTCCGCCATCTTTTCCGATATTTGTTACATGTAATTTAATATTTAATTTTATCGACATTAAATCTTTGGCAAGTTCTTCAAAATCCATATAAGAAAGGTTGGAGTATTGATATTGCATAAATTTCCTTTCATTTAAATTCAAAATTTAAATTCTATTTAAGGTAAGTTTATCAAATTAAATATTAATTATAAAAACTTAAGGAAATACTTGCTAAAAAAACTCATGAATTGAATGAAATAGAATAAAACATAACAAAAAGAACTTGATTAAGTTCTTTTTGTTATGTTTCTATATAAAATTAGCAATTTTTTTGAGTAATGTTATTGATGGTTACAATGAATTTATCCGATTTTTCTCTATTGTTTTCTCATTGTAAAACTTGTAGATTAGATAAATCATCCGAACCCCTTTTTTTTGAAGATGGAATCTTATGATCAACTTCTCAACCTGTTGAAACCTCAATTCCATAATTAGCTTTAACAACTTTTGTCCCGAAAATATCTTTTCTTGGAATGAGTTATAGATATTTTATCTTTATAAGTTAACAATTCTATATATAGAATAACTATAGATTAAATTTCAAATAACTATGTTTTAATAGCGATAATTTATATAAAATTTTTGGTTGTATCAAAGAAAATAATTAAAGCAGACTAATTAATTATGTATAATTTAGTCCTATAAATTTAGTAACAAAGAAATTATAAATATTAATATTGTAGTTACTCAAAAGGAATCCAAAAGATAAAATATTTCAGGAAGTAGGATATATGATTCAAGCAATGATAAGTCTGTTTTTATTGGCGTCTATGGTTGTTGGAGCATTTGTTTTAATTGATTTTTTTACAAAAAAAGAAAAAGTTCCTCCTAAAGATGTATCAATATCAAGTAAATTGGCAAAAGAAATTACAAAAAAGCAAAAAATTGAAAACAAGGAGAAAAAGCGAGACTTTAAAAAAATGACCAATGAGCAATTATTTGAATTATTGACTAAGAGATTAGATAATATTGACAGAAAAATCGACTTAATAATAGATACACCGACAATACAAAAAGAAATTGATCATGACTCTTTAAATAAATTGAAATAAAGTAGAAAAAAGAACTTTAACTAGTTCTTTTCTTTCATTAATTAATAAATGTAAATTGATTTTTTTAATGAAATTCATCAACATAGTATATGGATTTGACATTTTAGATTTGTTTGGCATTTGTAAACCTTCTACAAAATAACTGGTTATACTAGGTCTTTTACTACTTCTTATCAACTTTATTCACAAAATAGTAATACTAAATTGTTAAAAATTCACAAAATAAAAGATATTTTCCCAATCATATTGAGAAATCTGGGTTTTGTTTTTAAGGAACTTCAGACATTCTTTTTTATATCGAAAATAATAAATAAGTCAAATTATGGATTCTACCCTTGTTTCTTTGTTCATATTATCTATTTTAGTGGTTGCTTTATTGATCTATATTTATTTCTTAATTCTACTAATCTAACGATACCTTCATTTCCTTGTAAATCAACTTTTAAATTATCAAATTCTTCATTGAAAACTTCAATTACTGCTTTTGATTTTGGGTTTATTTTAAATTCTAATTGAGAGTTTAAATAAATAATATCTCTATCAAAATAATAGTGATATTTATGCGGGATAAATATACCATTTGAATTAGACAACATTAAATCCAAATCAGGTTTGATATTGTCTAAATTTTTTGATTCCCTTAAATCCTTTTCGTGATCATATATAAATTTCTTTATATGCTCAACATCAACTATGTGAGCTGCTTCAAATAATCCTTCGTTTTTTTTCAATTTTGATAATTCATCAAAATTTTTATTATTAATATCGTTATATCTGTCATTTCTTTTAAATAGATGCATTCTATAATTAGCTCTTATAAAATTTGATAGTTCTTCACTTTTACTTTTCATATATTTTTTTTCTTGTGGATCTTTGATATGAGAAATAATATCTTTTACTTTATTTTTTGCCCCAATATAATTGGCAGCTTCAGGATCAACCGAAATAGACTTAACAACTTCAAAATCAAATGAAAATTTTAAATATTTTATTAAATTTTCTTTATTAGAAATATCATGTCCTTTTCTGGTGCATTTAAGTCCATTTAGTTTTAATAAATCCAAAGTAAGTAATTCATCATTTTTAGGAGCAACAAAGTTTCCTAGCCTAATAAAAACTTTATCCTTTATCGGCACATTGTCAGATTTTTTTAGAACAAATTCTAATTCACGTTTTGAAAGAGATTCATCTATATCTTCAAATAATTTTTTTTCAATGATTTCACATTTATAAATAATTCTATGCCTTACATTTTCATATATATAAACAGTTAGATCATTTTTTAATCACTCTAGAGCTTTTTTTCTTTCTATAGGTCAATAATAAAAGCCATCTTTCTTACTTTTTTCAAAATTATAAGACTTGTTATTCATTAGCATTAAATAATGTTTATCGTTATTTTTCATATTGCTCTTTTCTTTGGTCATTACTAAAATATTGTTTATTTTAAATCAAATTTTCTTTATATATCTATGAAAATTAAACTATATATATAGTACTACAAAAAATTAATGTAAAATTATTATTACAATATAACATAGGAGTTTTTATGCATAACAAAAATGAAAATGATTATATTACTAAACCGTTTGTCAAGTGAGCCGGCGGAAAAAGACAAATATTAAATAAAATAGTGCCTTTATTACCAGAAAGTTATAATACATATATCGAACCATTTGTTGGCGGCGGAGCTTTGTTATTTAACTTACAACCTAATAAAGTAATTATTAATGATATTAATAAAGAGTTAATAACTTCTTTTGAAGTGATTAAAGATAGCTATCTTTAATAACTTCTTTTGAAGTGATTAAAGATAGCTATCTTTCGCTTTTAAAAATTTTAAACAATTACCAGAAAAAACATTCAGAAGATTTTTATTATCAAAAAAGAAAATATAAGCCAAGAATTAACTTGAATATTGCAGCAAGGTTCATGTACCTTAATAAGTCTTGCTTTAACGGTTTATACCGTGTTAATTCACGTGGTGGATTTAATGTTCCATTCAATAAATCTAAAACAGTTAATGTTTATGAATTAGAAAATATTAAAAACATCAATAGATATTTAAATAATAATGATGTCAAAATATTTAATGAAGATTTTGAACTAATCTTGGATAAATCCAATGAAAATGATTTTATTTTTTGTGATCCTCCTTATGACACTGACACTAACCAATTTACTTCTTATAATAAAAAATCATTTGGTAAGCCAGAACAATTAATTTTGGCCAATAAATTAAAAGAATTAGATGCTCGTAACGTTAAATGAATGCTAACCAATCATGATACTGATTACATAAAAGAACTTTATAGTCAATTTGAGATAGAAGTGATATCAGTTAACAGAAGCATTAATCCCAATGGTGCTAAGCGAAAAAATAGTTCAAATGAAGTCATCATAACAAATTATCGAAAAGTGCTTTAAAATGAAAAGAAATAGCACAGGGCAGGGTCATCTTACAAATAAAAATGGGAAGAAGTTTGAAAAAATAGTTTTACAAGACATTATTGAAAAATTAAACTTATATGAATCTCATCTTTTAAAAGTTAATTGTTATAAAAACAAAGATAGTAGTTTAGTTATTTTTGAACAAGGTAATTTTTATAAATATGCAAAACAAAAACATAATTTAGACTATAAAACAAAAGTAAGTAAACTTTATAAAGCTGATTTATGATTGATGAAAAATGAAAAAGAGTTATTATTAATAGAAGTCAAGTCGCAAACAAAAAAAGGGTCTACGGATGAAAAAATATATGGTGGCTTGATGCTTAATTTAATATATAAAGAAATCTTTAATGATGATAAATTTTCTTATAAAAAAATGTGTTATGTAACAAATAATTTTTTTGAACACAAGAAATTTGATACTCCAAAAGAAATACTGAAAAAACATGGTGTAGATTTCTATATAGATAACCTTAATCTTGATTGAATAAACAAATAAAGATTAAGTTTATTTGTTAATCATTTTCTCGATAATATCTTTTCAATCATCTTTATTGGTTATTGTATTGGTTATTTCTTTACTTTCAATAACTTCTAACATTGCTTCTTCTTTTTGTTTTAACCTATCATAAATTAGTGCATCAATAGAATTAAAATCTTCTTTATCATTTGTTAAACGGAAGAAATAATAGTTTGTTTTTACATCGTCTTTTAATCCCAATCTATGGATTCTATCTTTTGATTGAATTAAGTGTGTTAAATTATATGAATATTCATAATAAACTGCATCATGACAATTTTGATGCAATGAAACAGACTCGGCAATAGTATTCGGGTTTGCTATCAAGACTGAAAATTTTTTATTTTGAAAATCATCAATAATACTTTCTCTATCAACGAGATTAACAGATCCGTTGATAATTCTACAACTAATATTTTCTTTATTTAGAAATTCAAAAAAATCATTCATTGTTTCAATAAAAATACATCACAAGATTACAGTTTTCCCTTGCTTTGATAATTCTTTAACAAAATTTACACACTCTAAAAA
>CAMRCV010000041.1 GCA_947041065.1 uncultured Mycoplasma sp. | reverse complement strand
GATTTCTTCTTTCAAAATAACTTTATTTTTTTCATCAAATATTTCTATATATTTTTTTGAATATATCATTTGGGTGTTGGTTAATTTATCATTCAAACCACGCATGTTTTTATTCATATTTATTGATAAAATAGTGAAAATATTGATAAAAACTATAATTCCTGATGTAGTAGAAGGAATTGCCAACATGGCCGCTTCTCAAGGTTCTAACTTTAAAGTTCCGTCTGTGGGTTGTTTAGATATGTCAGTCATTTTTTGAGCCAAAGCAGGGCTTATAAAACTCATAGACACCAAAATGCTAAAGACTCAAAGAAATCCATACAATTGGTTTTTTTTCACAACCATTAATCACACTGGTTCTTTTGAAAGAGGAATTAAATTAATCTGGCAGCATCACATACCGATGGTTCTGCCTTTGGATAATATTGGTATTACAATAAATAAAATAAATATTTCAAATATAACCAATAACATTCAAACATAATAACCTCAAGTTATAATTATAAAAGAGTTATCTTTTGCCTCAATCGCAATTAAAGAAGATGATATTGCAACCACACAAAACAACACTAAGTCTATCAAGATTGATAATACTCTAATTCAGAATCCTGCAGGTTTTTGAACAGTTTTCATTATTCTTTTAAAATTTTAATAATTTTTGGCCACTTGTTAGGTGGGTGTGATTTGTTTAGATATTCTGTTTCAGATAAATTTAGCAACATATATTTGTTGGTGTAATTAAATGATGCGAAATCTTGTAATCTTAATTTTTTGTTTTTTTCAAATATTTTTGCAGATAGTGTTTTGTCTACTCCTCTTGATCGAATTATTATATCAACCAATCTTTTATGTGTATATAAAAGTGGAACTATCATTTCTATGTGAAAGATTTGGGCATACTCAATTTCTTGAATAAATTTGTTTTCCAATACATATTTACTTTTTATACTTTTTCATTCTTTATAAAAACTTAAATAATTAGGAACATCACCCTTTTCAATAATGATATTGCAAAGCACTTTATCGACATATAGATATGTTTCAGCATACAAGAATAACATATATAAAAATTCCAAGGATAAATGTGAACTTGTTTCAATGTAAGAAGATTTTTTACTTACATCATTAGCTAAAGAAACTTTAAATATTTTATTTGATATAAAAGGGAAAGTGAAGGAAATAACTTTAGGGAAATCGATTAATTCAAAAACATGATTTTGTTTTAGTTTACATCTTTTTTGTGGAGTTCAATTTTCAAAACCTCTAAATGCGGCTTTGAACTCTATAATATCTACATCAATATTTTTATTCACAGTTTCAGTTAATTCATTTACAAAATTTCTAGAAAGTTGTTCACTAACATTTAAAACAATTGCATGTGTTCCTTTTGATGTTTTAGAACCATTAATAACAACTTCATTGAACCCAATTTTTCTAGTAGTGAAAATAACTTGTAACTTAATATTAGATTTTTTTTCAATTTCTTTAATTGTGTTAGTTAAGTCTTCTGAAATAGAATTAGTTAAAATTATTAATTCAAAAGTTTCAGATCTTTGTTCTAAAATACTATTTCAAAAATATTTATGTATTTTATTTGAATATATTGGTGCAATTAACGAGACCACTTTCACTTCCTTACTTAAATCAACAAGATTTATATTAAAATATAATTAATTATATCACAAACTACATTTTTAAGTTTCCTGGAGTTCTTGGATATGGTATTACATCTCTAATGTTTTCAACACCAGTTACATACATTACCAACCTTTCAAAACCAAGGCCAAAACCAGCAGATCCTGAATCTCCAAACCTTCTAAGATCAAGATATCATTGTAAATCTTCTATATCAATATTCAAAGATTCCATTCTTGATTTTAAAACATCAAGCCTTACTTCTCTTTGTGAACCACCAATTAACTCACCAATTCCTGGAACTAATAAATCAAAAGCTGAAACTGTTTTATTATCATCATTTAAGTGCATATAAAAGGCTTTGAAGTCTTTTGGATAATTAATAATTGCTACAGGTCCTTGACAGTGAATTTCTGCCAAATACTTTTCGTGTTCAGTACTTAAGTCCATACCGAATTCAATTTTGTCATTTTCAAACTTTACTTTTGCATTTTTCAATACTTCAATAGCATCTTTATAATCCAAAGTTTGTAAAGGGTTTTTTAAAAATTCTTTTAAACTTGTTAATAATTTGTTGTCACTTTTTTCATTTAAAAAGGCAAACTCTTCTGGGTGCTTAGCAATTGTTTTAGTAATTACTTTTTTCAACATATCGTCTGAAAGTTTAATTATGTCATTTAATTTATAAAAAGCTACTTCAGGCTCTAACATTCAAAATTCAGCTGCATGTTTTTTAGTATTTGAATTCTCCGCTCTAAATGTAGGTCCAAAAGTATAAACTTTTTCAAAACCAATAGCATAAGATTCTGCATGTAATTGACCAGTAACTGATAAAGTTGCTTTCTTTGAGAAAAAAGCATCTTTGCTTTCATCATCAACAACAAATGCTTCTCCAGCCCCTTCTCCATCATTAGATGTAATGATTGGTGAATGCATATAAAGAAAATCTTGTTCATCAAAAAAATTATGAATTTCTTTTGACAAAGTTGATCTAATCAACATAATTGATCTAAATAAATTAGTTCTATGTCTTGTGTGTGGCAAATCTCTTAATGTTTCTAAATTGATTTCTTGTTTTTGGATTGGAAAATCTTCATCTGCCAAAGATAAAAGTTCAATCTTTTTCGCTTGACACTCAAAACTTTGTTCTCCACCTGAAGTTTTAATAAAATCACCAACAACTAAAACTGCTGAACCGATTCTTCATTTATCAATTTCTTCAAAACCAGATACCTCAGGTTTAATAACGATTTGTAATGATGTCACAACAGATCCATCATTAATATTTAGAAATCTAATTTTTGAATTACCTCTATTTGCTGTAATTCATCCTTTGATTGATAATTCTTTAATTTCTGCTTCATTTATGAAAAGTTTTTTTATGTTCATTTGGTGTTCTTTCTAATTTTTAATTATTATTATTAAAATTATAAAATAAAAAATATTTTTTGAAACCTTAAATATTAAAATATTATAAAATAATGAGAAGAAAAAGAGGGAAGTGTGAAGAATAATTTGAAAAAAATCATGTTTGGTTTAGGAGGGGCATTATTACCAGTTTTATCTTTGGCAACAATCGCATCTTGTAGCTCAACTAACACTTTTAATGATTTAGGTTATTTTGAAAGTGGTAACGATATTCAAAAAACTATTTTCGGAAGCGACGATTCAACAATTACTAAACTTGATGAGTTTTTAACTAAACCTAAAGAATTAGTTACTAAAGATGCTGTTGCAGTTGCTGCAGTTCAAGGATTAGTTGATGTTAGATTAAAAATTGCGGATTTAAAAAATTATTTATATGTTGACTCTTCACCTTATATTGAACCAGCTTTATTTATCGAATCACTTACTGAATTATCAAAAAATGTGGCTTCACTGGCAGATTATTCATTTGAAATTAAATTAATAGGAGACATCAAAAACTCAAGTAATGTTTTATATTTAATTAACAACAAAGATGACTATGCTGTTGGTACTATCACAATTAAACCAAAAGCTTTTAATGCTGCTGATTTAATTGCTAGCAAAGAAAAAACAAATTACAAATATGACGGATTAACATATGGTCAATTAAGCCAAGAAAATGCTAAAACCGAAACAATAAAAATGATTTCAATGAATCAAGCAATTGCTGAAGGTAAAATGATTAAAAACTTTGTCCAAAAACAATACACAAAATTAGGATTACTAAAAGAAAATAATTTTGTTTCATCATATCAAAATGCTGAAGGAATTATTCAAGATGCAACACTAAGAATTACTTCAAATAATAAATTATTATTAGAACAAATTAATTTCGATGAATTATCTAGTATTTCAAGAGAAATTGATAACTTTAAAGTATCTAACTTTGATGATTTAATGGTTTATGCTAATGGTATTTGAGTTGAAAATCCTGCAGCTGATAATAAGGTGATTAAAAACTTAGTGAAATTAAATGGTAAATATGAAAAAATATGAAATAGATTCACATTTGGAATTTCAAAACAAGTATTTAGCTTTAAAAAGACATTAATTACAATTAAAACTGCACTTAAGACCCAAGAAGAGTGAGATAAACTTTTAACACTACAAGACAAAATTGGTAGTTTAGAATTTAATCCCATCATCCCCGCAGACACTATAAAAAGTATTGAAGCTATTTTCCAGACCGATAAATGAGTTTTTAATATTGAATGAAATGTAATAACTGATAGATCTGAAGGTGATAAAAATGTAAACAATGGATTATTGCTATTCAAAGAGAACTATTTAGCTGGAATTGATTTTTTACCAACTGTTTACACATTAGTTCAAAAAGATATCTAATTCCACACAAAAATTAAAGAATAAAAATAAAATTTATAAACTTTATATAACAAAATGATAAAATTGTTTTATGAATTATAAAGCACTTTACAGAACATATAGACCTGCTAATTTTAGCGAAGTCGAAGGACAACCACATATTGTCAAAACATTAACAAATTTGATTAAATTAAAAAAGGTTTCTCATGCATATCTTTTTTCTGGTCCAAGAGGAACAGGGAAAACTTCTGTTGCTAGAATTTTTGCCAATGTTGTTAATTGTGGTCATAACATTAATATTGAAATTGCATGTAATTCTTGTATTATGACTATCAATAATTCTGTTGATATTATCGAAATAGATGCTGCTTCAAATAATGGAATAAGCGAAATTAGAGAACTAAGAGAAAAGGTAAAATTTTCACCAACAAAATTTAGATATAAAATTTATATTATTGATGAAGTTCATATGTTAACCAAGGGTGCTTTTAATGCTCTTTTAAAAACATTAGAAGAACCTCCAAAACACATTATCTTCATCTTAGCAACAACAGATCCTGATAAATTACCTTTAACCATCCTTAGCAGGGTACAAAGATATAACTTTAAAAGAATTAACAAGGAAGTAATTGAAAAGCAAGTTACCTTTGTTTTTGAAAAAGAAAAAATTGTGGCCGATCCTGGAGTCATTGAAATGATTGCCGGATTATCAAATGGTTCTTTAAGAGATGCTTTGTCAATTGCAGATCAAGTTAATGCTTATTCAAATTCTCACATTAAATTAAACGATTTAAATGAAATCTTTGGATTAACTTCTAAAGATAATCAAGTTTTAATATTGAATTATTG
Organism: uncultured Mycoplasma sp.; assembly: GCA_947041065.1. GTDB lineage: Bacteria > Bacillota_I > Bacilli_A > Mycoplasmatales > Metamycoplasmataceae > UBA710. Next base: position 257 of record CAMRCV010000041.1, on the reverse strand, counting down.
TGCAGATAATTTTGTAGGTCTTGCCTTGAAGTTATTTGATGAGTTAATAAATCAAGGTGTTGATATTCAAAGATTGATAAATTCATTAATTAGAATGTTAAAAGATCACTTGCTTTACTTGAAAACAAAAGATGAAACATTGATTGAAGAATTTGATATTGAAACACTAAATAAAATTAAAGTTAATGAATCTCTTGTTTATGACATCATGGATGTTTTGATTGTTCTAATGAATGAAATTAAATATAGCGACATTC
>CAMRCV010000040.1 GCA_947041065.1 uncultured Mycoplasma sp. | reverse complement strand
TTGATTTATCAGGACAAGAAGCATATAAAAGATGCTAAATTAGAGTTGGACTTAATTTTAATTTATAATTTATTTATTAACTAAATTGGATATATATGTTTTTCTATATTCTATTAAACCATCGAAGTTATTATTCTTTAAAAACTCAGAATTAATTCCATGTTTTTTTAAATTTTCTTCAAATCCTATCCTAGATGTTTTTTCTAATTCTTCATAATAAACACTTGGGTTTTTACTTCCTATTATTTGATTTTCTGTTTTATTTAAAGGGGTTAAGTTAACTATTGAATTAACTAACTCTTTATCAACCTTATTAGTTTTTACATATTCACAATTTTTAGGAAAAATATGGTGCATATCAGTCGAAGCTGTAAAAGAGTGTTTTGTTCCAGTCGCGAAAGATTCTGTTTGATTATATAAAATATATTTTATATACTTAGCCATCATAGAATTTTCTTTATATGTTATATCTAATACTTGTTCTTCGGTTATTTCTTCACTCTTGAAAAGTTTTTTCTTGTTATAAGATTTTCATGATTGATATGGATCATCAGATAAAAGAACGCTTTCAACAAAAGAGATATCTTTTTTTAACTTTTCAAGAGTACTACTTCTATAGCGATTATTTATACAAGACAGTTTTATATATTCTTTGATAATATCGGTTTGATGGCCATGTATATTTTTTGTACTTTTATGAAAAAAATAGGTTAATCATTTTACAATAATGTCAGATGGTAAGAAGTTATGTTGCATAGCCATTGTTTCACTAAGGAACTTATAGGTTTTTTCATATGCTTTTTTTGCTGCTTCAAACTTATTGATTACTTTTTCGATTTCTCAATCTTCAATATTAAAACCAATTTTTTGTTCAGACGTAAAAATGGGAGCACCACTATCATCTAAAAACAAATATAAACAATCAATAAAAATAGATGTATTTAATTTATCATATCCACTTTGTCAATTCTTAGTAATATTTGTTATTTTATCTTTTAATTCAAAGTAACTTCCGTCTATTTGCTTAAAAACGGATCATTTAGCATGAACTAAGTCAAAAGTTGTCAACTTAGTTCCTTGATTATTAACATTTGAAAAAATAGTTATGACTTCATCCAACGAATGACCCTCTAAATTAATGATTGAAGATTCAATTTGCTTAATGTTATTTACAAGATTGTTTATTCTATCCGCTATCTTAGATGATTCATGAGAATCTGTATTATTTAATGAAATTATATTTCTTATTTTTTCATGATCGAATTCTTCTTCTCATAAAATATCTGAATTTATCAAATGTGTTTGTTTGTCATTCTTTTTAACTATTATAAATTCATTATTTTTGTAATCAAATTTTATTAATTCCCCTAGATTCCAACCCTTGGGTTTTATTTTAGTTAAACTCTTGGTATTGTTATTTTTTAACTTTTGAAAATATCTTATTAATATTAATGAAGTGAGTCTTTGTTGCCCATCAATCAAAAAAGAATCACTAATTTTGTTTTTGTCTTTTAAAGATTCAATAATTTCATTTTTGAATCCAAGATTTGTATTTTTATCATTAGGACTTCACAATAAAATTGTTCCAAATGGTTCGAAATTTATTAATGAATTTAAAAATCTCTCTATTTTCTTTTTAGTTCAAACATAGTCTCTTTGAAATGACGGAACACTGATTGATCCGTTAATTATTTTGTCAATAATTTTCGAAGTTTTCTCCCTGCTTATTTTAATTTCTTTTTTTACTGTCTTTTTTTGCATAAATAACCTCTTAAATAGTTGTTTACGAATAATTATCGCACATTATTAGTTTTTGTCTTTATTTTTTATATTTGATTAGGTTTTATGGGGATAAAATATAAATTAACATAAATAAAAAAAGAAGGTTCTTTTAAAATAGTTGATAAATTTATTAACAATATATATCATTCAACATAAATTGAAAACAATATCCTTACAGGACCAAAGATTTTAATCCTGTTATAGTTTTAATTTTTTTATATCTTGATAGTTGTTCAAACAAAACGGTGGTCTGATGAAACCTCTTTACCATTACCATATTTACCAATTCTTGGATCGTTAAATAATAGTCTTCCCTCTTCACCATCAGCTTGTCAATAAATTCCGGTATTTAATACTTCTAAATTATTTGAAGGTAATGAGTAATCAACTCTTAATCCAAAAGTACTTGTTCTTGATTCTGGTTTGGGGTGTTTTTTAGAATTTGCTTCTAATTTTCCACCATTACTAATAGCTATAGAGTTTCCGGTTGCAACATCGCTGTTTAATAAGTTGGAATTTAATAATCCGTTGATTCCATTAAACTTTTCTTTGGATTTAGCACTATTAAATATATCTGAATTTAAATCTCCTAAAATAATAAATTTATTTTTGGTTCCATCAATTCCACCCTTATTACCTTTATCATCATATAAAGTAGGTTCGTTATTTATATAGTGTGTTCAAAAATCAACTTCACCTTTATTTCTTAAGAAGTTAACTTTAGTTCCACCTATTTCAAACACTGGAGGAGTTGGATGTGAAATTAATAAGTTGATAGTTTCTACTGTATCTCCTTTTTTAATTTTAATAGGAACATCAAGATGATTCTTTGATGAAAGTCTAATGTTATTTCATTCTTCATCTGTAAATCAATTATCACCAATTTTCATTCCAGGAGGAGTTGAAGAAACAATTTCTTCAACTTTAGGAATTTGAGAATTTGGCAAATCTTTTCATTTGAATTCTTGGAATGTTCGAGTGTTCTCTTTATCTATTTCATGCATTGATAGAAGCGCTATGGCATAATGACCGTGATAGTATCCAAATCCGAATGCATCATTTGGATTATTGTTGATTTTACCATCATTATTTAAGTCCATTCCACTAGATAAACCTGTATTTGTTGCATATGTTTCAAAAAAAGGATATTCAATAGGATCTTGTACATTTCCGCCATCAATACTATTTAAACTTTGACCATGTGATAAATAATTTTTTTGGAAATTACTAATAATAGTTTTATCAGATCCAGTACCATCATTATTAAATTCATTTAAAACTAGTGTATCTGGTCTATTTTTTTGAATTATCGCAGCAACGTTTCTAATTTGAATAATTCTTTCAGCTAACACAATTTCTTCAGGAGTTAAATTAATAGTTGCCTTACCTTGCTTTGGTGTCTCTTTCGATTGTTTGTATTTATCAATTAGAGGATCTTGTGTTGTTTTTTCGATAGACATAAAGTCGACTCATCTTTGATAATTTTCAGTATCATCATTGTCTGTTGCAAAAGAGATATTAAACGTAGCTATCTTTGCTTCTACACTACTTGTTGGTGGTTTAGGTTCTCCTGTGGAGCAAGAAGAAATGGCGATTATTGGTAAAACGCTGATTGCTCCTAGTGAGATGATGTGCTTTATTTTTAAATTCATTTTGATATATATTTCCTTTTTTTTTTTTACTTTTTTAACTTGTATAAATTTATTATATTTTTGAATTTAATTTATTTAATATTTATAGGTTATTTTTAAATAACAAAAAAAATATAGTTATTTGTTAACTTTATGAGTGTTTCAGTGTTTGTAATTTTCTTTAATAAAGTGTATTGTTTCCTTTGGCAAATTATCAATATCTAAAAATGATTCGTCAAGTATTGCGTCATTTTTAATCACATTACCTTGTAAATCAAAAGTTATTTTATTCTTATCAAATAATTTATGATGGTTTGAGTCTATTCGCAAGACATTAAATGGATTAATGGCCTTCATAATTGATTCCTTAGTATTTAAATCTACCAACTTGGCAAAACTTACAATATGTGCATTCTCAATAACACATGAGTCATAATTCTTCTTTGAGGCACAAAAGGGAATTTTTTTATTACTCAATTCTCTTTTCACAGCAGAATTGTAAAGTCTTCTCAAAAATTTCTTATGTTCATTTTGATCATATTCTTTTCATACATCACTAAAATATGTATCTATATAATTAGAAATTTTATAATCCAAGTCTTTTGGATATACCCAAGAGTTAGTATCTTCTTCTTCATAACTTTCTTCACTTTTGGTATTCAATAGTTGTTCTGAATCAGAAATATCTTGATCATTAAAATATCAAGTATTTGATTCTTTAAAAATTTTCATAAAATCTTCATTATCATCTATGAAATCCACTAGTGAAATTTCTTTAACAATTTTATAGTTTAGAAAGTTTTTTTGCTTTTTCAAAAACTCTTTCATTGGATTTGCAAAATTGCACCTAACATATCTTTGTTCTGTGCAGACTAACTCTGTTCTTGTTGAGTCAGTTTTTGCTCCGTCGACATTAGATCCTTTAAAATAAGAGAATTGATTCCTGACAGTAGTGTTTTCTTTTTTTAAGTAATTATTTATTTCTTCTATTTGTTCTTTATTCAAATCATTAAATTGACTCTTGAGAATATCTTTTGGATTATGCTTTGTAAGTGGGTCTAAAATACTATCTCGAAATACTCTAACCGAATTGATTAGGTAGTGTACAGTAGGCTCAACAAGGTTTTTGTCAGTCAAACGATAATTTGCCTTTACTAATTCTAAATACTCATGAATGATGCTTTTTTTATTAATGTCAAAAATATAATTTGCATATCCCACGATCTTCAAAGAGTTAATCTTCTGTTTTTTAATTTCATCCTTACTTGAGAAAGGAACTTTGATTAAATGACAATTTGCCTTCATCTAAAACACCAACGTTTTAAAGATTTCTTCAAGAATCGGAACCACAATTGAATTACCTGCTAAATAAAATTGTTTGTTAGGTTTGACAAGGTTTGTATTCACAACCTTATCAAAGTCTTTATCTGTAAAACCCATATATTTAAAAGCTTCTCTTGGAGTCATAGTTCTAATTTGGTCTTTGCCATTTTTATTTTTTCCACAATAAAGTTTCAATCTTGAAAGGGCTCCAGAAGCTGTTAATGTTGAACCATTATAGTTAATATCAAAAACCATATTTTCACTTGAAAAATTAGTATAGTTTTCTAATTTATATTTTCTAACATTAGCATTTCTTGTTGATGGTTCTGACAAACGATATTGATTAAACTTTTCTTCGAAAGGAATCCCTTTTTCTAAAATCTTTTTAATTGGGACAATTCCCAAAGTTTTTTTCGGTTCTCGAAAGGTAAAACCCACTTTTGCTTTATGAGTTTTTAAGACAGAAAGTACAAAAACTCTTTCTCTTGCTTGAGCCATTCCAAAATCTTTGGAATTCAAAATATATTCTTTTGATTCATAACCAAGTTTATTTAAACGATCTAGTCATTTTTTATATTCAGCATAGTGATTTTTATTCACCATCGCTTTAACATTTTCTAGCAATAAATACTTTGGCATTTCATTTGCTGCAAAAGTTTTTTTAGCTTCTGTCAAAATTCGATCTATTTCTCACAATAAACCTGACCGAGTATTGGCATTTTTTTCCATCCCTTTACCAAGTCCTTGACCTGATAAATCTTGACAAGGAAAAGAGTAGGTAAAAATATCAATATTTTTTGGTAAATCTTTTGCACTTACCTTAGTA
>CAMRCV010000039.1 GCA_947041065.1 uncultured Mycoplasma sp. | reverse complement strand
GCCACTCATTTATTTTTTGGATAATCATATATTTCTTTCGGGGTATCGAATTGATCAATTTTACCATTTCTAATAATTGCAATTCTATCTGATAGTTGTAATGCTTCTTCTCGATCATGAGTAACAAAAATAAAAGTAATATTTAATTTCTTTTGAAGGTCAGATAAAAGTACTTGCATTTTTTCTCTTATTTTGGCATCTAAAGATGAAAGTGGTTCATCCAACAAAAGAATTTTTGGCTCAACAGCAATCGCTCTTGCAAGCGCAACTCTTTGTCTTTGTCCCCCTGAAAGTTTGTCGATTGATTTTTTTTCGTGTCCTTCTAATTCGACTAACTTCAAAGCTTCTAACATTTTTGAATCTAATTCTTCTTTAGTGATTTTTATCAATAAATATTTTTTGTTAAACTTATTTATTTCTTGATCAACATATGTTTCTCAATATGAATATTTAAAATCAGAATCATCTAATCAATTCTGAATTTTAGCTTTTTGTTTTGGAGGCATTTTTTTATTTTCAAGATTATGAATATATTCATTTTGAATCTTGTCTAATTTTTTCATTTCAATGCTTGATTTTTTCTCTCATTGCTTAGTTTTTATTTTTAGTAATTTATTAATATTTTCTTTTAAATCTTCTTCAGGTTTAGGAAATCTTTTGATTCTTAGTCCATATTTAATATTATTTTCAACACTTAAGTGTGGAAATAAGGCGTAGTCTTGAAAAATGGTTGATGTATCTCTTAAGTGTGCTGGTAAATCTTTAATATCAACACCATTAAATTTAATTTCTCCACGAGTCGCTCATTCAAAACCACCAAGAATTCTTAAGATGGTTGTTTTTCCAGAACCCGATGGGCCTAGAAGGGTGATGAATTCACCTTCATTAATTGATAAATCTATATTATCTAAGATTATTTTGTGATCAAACTCTTTGGTCACATTTTCTAATTGTATTATTGGTTTAGACAAAGTGCTTTACCTACTTTCTATACTATTTGTTTGCTCTTCTCTTTTTAATTTTTAAAATATATTTCTTTTAATTTTGAAATATATGAATTTTTTTTAAAATATTTATCTTTTTTATTTTTAATAATATTATTAATAAATATTACCTAATCGTATTTTTACACATACATATAAATGCATATATCTATTATGTAAAACTGTTTTTTATGCAATAATCGAAATCACAAGATTTATTTCGGTTTTATCATTTAAAAATCTATTCAATGAATTTTTATCTACTTCTAGAAAAAAATTAAGATTACCTTCTGCATTCACAGAAACTTTTATATTCTTAATATTTTCACTAGCAACATTACCACCACTAATATATCCAGTTTCAGGATTATTTACTACAAGTCATTCTTTAGTTCAATTTTGTCTAGTATTAATTCATTGTGTTAAAGTTTCGGCTGCTATTTCGGTTTTTATTTGTTCTATTTTTGCATCTAAAATTTTTGGAATAATTATCACAAAAGGAGTTGTGGAACATGAAGCTATTGCAAATAAAGGAGCAATAGACAAACTGGCTATTGAAATTGATAGAAACATGTTTTTAATATTCATACAATCTTCCTTTATTTTTTAATTTATATATTTTACATTTAATTATACTATTTTATATTATTTATTCAAAATTTAAATATGTATATTTTATCTATTAAATAAATCTAAATTAACCCTTATTATCTAAACTTAAATTATTTAAAATAATTGTATAATTAATATTGGTTAATATTTTTTAATCTATATTAAGGAGATATAATGTCAAACAAAAAACAAGGAAACAAATCAGGCGCTGATGGATCAAGATTAATATTAATAGTACTTACTATTTTTACTTGATTTATTGGTGCTTTATTATATTTATTTATGATTAAACCTAAAGGGTTAGAGTTAGTAGTTTGTGTATTAGCTTGTTTTATACCAGTTATACCAGGAGTTATCTTACTTTTAAATGCTATCGGTATTATTAATATAAAATAATTCAAAAATTAAAACAAAATATTGGAAAAACACTTAAACAAAGGTGTTTTTTTTTAATCATTATTAGTTAATTAGTTATATAATTAATCTAATAAATTATTAATTAGAAAAGGATATATATATATGAAAGTTAAAAAAATTATTTTAGTAGGATCAGGAGCTGTAGGAAATTCATTTCTTTATTCAGCAATAAATAGAGGAATCGCTCAAGAATACGGAATCATTGATGTAAATGATAAAGTTGCACAAGGAAATGTTTTGGATATGGAAGATGCAATCGCAACTTCAGCACAACCATTTAACATTTTCCATGCTAAATACAGTGACTGTAAAGATGCAGACATTGTTGTTATTACAGCTGGTAGACCACAATTACCTGGAGAAACTCGTATTGATATGGTTGAAGGTAATGCAAAGATTATGAAAACTATTGCTACAGAAATTAAAAAATCAGGATTTAACGGAATTACAGTTATTGCTTCAAATCCAGTTGACGTTCTAACATCTGTTTACCAAACAGTAACAGGTTTTGAAAAGAACAAAGTTGTTGGTTCAGGAACATCATTAGATTCAGCAAGATTTGTAAGAATCTTATCTCAAGAATTAAAAATTGCTCCACAATCAATCCAAGCTTACGTTCTTGGAGAGCACGGAGATTCATCAGTGTCAGTATTTTCTTCAGCATCAGTTAATGGTAAACCATTATCACAATTTGAAAAAGAAGGAAAAATTAATCCTGCTAACTATGCAAAATTCCATGAAACAGTTTACAAAAAAGCTTATGAAATTATTGATAGAAAAGGAGCTACATTCTACGGAATTGGTTCTGCATTAGCAAACATTTGTGAAAACATTTTAATCGATTCAAAAAGAGTATTAACAGTTGGAGCTTTCCTACAAGGAGAATACAAAAATAAAGGTATTTACACAGGAGTTCCTGCAGTTGTTGGATCAAACGGTGTAGAAACAATTGTTGAAGTAGCACTTTCACCAGTTGAGCAAACACAATTTGATAAATCATGTAAATTATTAGCAGAAGTTATTGTAAAAGCTAACGAAGCAATTAAGTAATTATTAAATAATAAAATAAAAAAATCCCTATTAGGGACTTTTTTATATTTAAATAATTAAAGGAACTCCTGATAGTTCCTCTTTTGTTTTATTCTCAATCATAGTGTGATGATCAAAAATTGGCAAATAAAAAAGCTTTATCAGCCCTTTATTTTAATATTTATATTGGTCATATAAAATGAATTGGTGCGCGAAGAGGGACTCGAACCCTCACACCGTGAGGCACTAGAGCCTAAATCTAGCGTGTCTGCCAATTCCACCACTCGCGCATATATTACATTATAAATATAATAATAGGAGTCTTTGTTGACATATTGGTACGCCCTAGAGGACTTGAACCTCTGACCCAATGGTTAAAAGCCATTTGCTCTACCAACTGAGCTAAGGGCGCATTAAATGGTGCCGTCTATAGGAGTCGAACCTACGACCTACTGATTACAAGTCAGTTGCTCTACCAGCTGAGCTAAGACGGCATAATGGTAGAAGATAGGGGGCTCGAACCCATGACCCCCGCCTTGTAAGGGCGGTGCTCTCCCAACTGAGCTAATCTTCCGTTTTGGTGACCTATACGGGGCTCGAACCCGTGAATCCATGGATGAAAACCATGTGTGTTAACCGCTTCACCAATAGGCCAAAACTGGCGCCGATTACAGGATTTGAACCTGTGACCAACTGGTTAACAGCCAGCTGCTCTACCACTGAGCTAAATCGGCACATTGTTATTGTGCATAATTAATTATATACTAAACAATAATTCTTCTCTTATATTTATTTAACTTTTTTTCTATATATATAAAAAAAGGTGTTTTTCATCAATCCAGAACAATATATAATTCCTTTTTACCTTTAAATAGTATAATTAATAATATGAAATTAAGCAAAAGACATTTTTATAATGGTGTTGATTATAAATTAGATGAAATAAACAAAAATGTTGTTTTAGAACAAGGTTTTCACCAAAAACTTTTAGATAAAAAGTTATGAAATAAATTTGGTTTTAAAAAAATAGGTGGTTCATCTGTTGGTGATGTGTTAGAAACTGATGATTTTAAATCTCAATTTGCTGCCTTTGCAAGGATGTCATGAATTGGGTTACCAATTTTAGATCGTAAATATGTTGATGCCGGAATTGATATTGAACCAATGGTTGTGGAAGCTATTGAACAAAAATTAAAACTTAAAGTACAAACCTTTGACCCTGCAGAATATAACTTTGATTATTTCGCTGATAAAGATGGTGTTATTGGTGGTCTTCCTGATGGATTTATTGAAGATAAAAAAATAATTATTGAAATTAAAACTACTGGTGAAAAAAATTATGACAATTGAAATAAATACGGAGTTCCTATTGCTTATTTAAAACAAGCGCAACTTTACTCTTATTTAATGGGTGTTGAAGATTTTTGAATTGTGGCAACTTTTTTACAAGAAGATGATTATCAAAATGCAAAAGATTTTCCAATTAGTCAAAGAAAAATTAAAAATTATAAATATAAAATTAATAAAGCACAAATTATGGATGATATTAACACTATTAAGGATTGATATAAGAAATATACCACTTCTGGTACATCGCCACAATATGATGAGTTCAAAGATGCTGATTTAATTAAATATCTAAAGTGTAAAAATGCAACAGAATATAAAGAGTTGCTGGACATATGATCTTTAGAAGGAAAGTTGAAATTAGATTATGAGTAATGAAGTTAAAATTACTTGAAAGCATTTGCAAAAATATTTAACATGTCAACCATATTTTGTTTGAAATGATTTTAAAGGTAAAGCAATTATTGATGATGATAAAGAAGAAGACTTCTGGTCATTAAAATTTGATGAAGATGAAGTTGATGAACCAAATTATGTTGAAGTACATAAAACAGGTTTTAATATTGTTACAAACAGTTTTCATAAATGAATTGAAGAAAAATATAAAAGTGAAGGACTTAATCTTTTAGCTATCAAAGAAAAAGACTATCAAATTGGAATTCAAAAAACTAAAGAAGCAATGTTGGATAATAATGTTGATGTTATTTTGTATCCAGTTTTTGAATATAATGGCGCAGTTAGTAAACCAACTTTATATAATAAAATAGAATCAAAAATATCTAATTTAAACTTAAACACTTCAACCAAAAGAGTTGATTACATTAGGGCATTTTTTGATTTTGAAATAATAATTAAGAACAACTACAAAGTGCTGGATATTTCTATATTAACAATTGAAATAAAGGATTTTTCTGAAGGAGATGAAATTACCTTTGATGAAACACGTTATGCAAATACAACAGCTTCTAAACCACAATCAAAAAGTAAAACTATTCCTGCTTTAAAAGAATCAGCTTTGGGTTCAGAAGAAAAAATGGTTGATACCATCTTTCAAAAAATTAAAGCAAGGTCAATTCTTAATTTAAGCAAAAACAGCAAGAAAAAACCTTTGACGTTATATCGTATTGATTTTTACATCAATAGAATCAAGGAAGCGCAAACAGCTTTAAGAAAAGATGTAAGTGAACAAGATAATACTATGTGAGGTTCTAATAAGTTTTTTAATGAAATAGCTCAAGAAGATTTTCC
>CAMRCV010000038.1 GCA_947041065.1 uncultured Mycoplasma sp. | reverse complement strand
CTCTTCCGATCTTCTTCTTTAAATAAACCCAACATATAAATTAAAATTAATAAATCAGTAATAAAAGGGTTCTTAATATATTTTTTAAATTCTTCAACCGGAAGCAAAGCTCCTAACTTAGCTCTTAATAGTTTATTCATTTTAAAATCAGGATAATATTGTAGATTAGAAAGCAAAGTACTATTATGAGCTGCTGCGTTTCTAATCGTTCTAAAAGAATATAACAAGTTAGACGGAATATCTATGACTATTTTAAAATATTCAATAAGTTTAATTAATGATCCAATATCTAATATTTCTAATAAGGCTCATATTTCTCATTCATTATGATATTTTTCAAACAACGATCTTTTATATTCAAATTTAGATGAATTCATTTTAGATTTTATTTTTTGATCAATATGTGGATATTTCTCTAAAAATAAAATAATATCTTCTTTAGTAATGTCTTTTTGACTAACTGTATAAGCAAGCATAATTTTAGTTTTAATTAAATGTTCCATATCTAGAGTCGTTGAGATGATTCATTTCCTTAAATACATATCAATGGTTGATAATTCTTTTAATACAAGAAAATCAACGTCATACTTACCATCTTGGTCTCTTTCAAAGTTATTTAAATAGCATTTAATTCTGAAGAAGTAGTTTGCTTGCATTAAATAATTAACTGCTTCATCTTCATTCATACACACAAACTTTACACCCTTATTTTTTAAGGACTCTATTTGTTTATTAAAAATTTCTTTGGACATACAAACCTCGCCTCAACATATTATATATTTTATAAATCAATCACATTAATAGTTGGTTGATTTTTATTATAAATTATATAAAAACATAATGTTAGTAAATTTAAAGACCTTAACAAATTCTATCCTTCCTAGTAGTAAAAAAGATAACATTAACACAATTAATATTTATCGAAAAGAATCATAATTTCTATCATTAATTGTGCTGAATCTTGAATTTTTAGTAGCTAAATATTAAAAATAAATATATGATATTTCCTCTTGAAAATTGTGGTTTTTTTACTCATTTTGAATTGAAGTTTACAAACCATTATAAAAAAAGTTATAATAAAAGTGAATATTTTTTCAAATAAAAATATTTTCTAAAGATCAAATATATAAATAAAAACAATTAAAGGAACGAAAATGAAAAAAAGAATAAAACAAAAAACTCTTGTTTTGGGAGGATTGTTTCTAGCAACACCGCTATTGATAATTTCTTCATGCAACGCAGTAGAAAAGAAAGAAACTACTCCAACAATAACTAAACAAGTGGAAGATAATACAAGAAAAGTTATTGATTCAAATGTAACGAAAAAACCTATTATACAGCCTGTGATACCTGTATTAATAGACCTAACGCCTCCAAAAACAATTATTCCAACAACTCCTACAGAAGCAACCACACCAAACATTTCGTCAACACCTAATGAAATACCTTATGTAACAGTTGAACCAAATACTCCTGCAAAACCAAAACCAAATATTCCATCAACAACCGGCGAAACACCTGTAGTAACCACCAAACCAATCACTCCAACAACACCTAATGAAACACCTACAATAAACACTAAACCAAATACGCCCGTAGTAATAAAACCAGTTAGAAGAGAATTAACTAAAGATAATGTTATTGAATGAGGTTGAGATAACATTGCATCTCTTACTAAAGAAATGTTCCAAGACAAAATTCCTGGAATTACGCATATAGGACGAGGTGCTTTTGCTTCTAATAAACTAACCTCCTTAAAGATTCCTGATTCAGTTATATCTATAGGATCAAGGTCTTTTTATTCTAATCAATTAACTTCTTTAGAGATTCCTGATTCAGTAATCTCTATAGGAGATGAGTCTTTTGTTAATAATCCAATCACAACACTCAAAATTGGTAATAAAACGAAAATAATTGGTTGAAAAGCCTTTTCTGGTTGTCCTATTACCAATTTATCTTTAGGAAACTCCTTACAAACCATTGGAAGTTGAGCTTTTGAATCACATAAAATATCTGGCACAATTATACTTCCTCATTCACTTTCAATTATTAAAAACTCAGTAGGAGAATGAGCTTTTTATCGCAGCAATTTAGGTTTTGCTACAAAACAGAAAGCAATAATAACTAACAAATATTACAGTAAAAAACAACCATTAAGACCTATGGTTTTAATTTAAATTTACAAGCCTCTATAAAAAAGATATAATTAAAAGTGAATATTTTTTCTAATAAAAATATTTTCTAAACATTAAATATATAAAAACAAAGGAACCAAAATGACAAAAAGAATAAAACGAAAAGCAATTATTTTAGGGTGCTTATTTCTACTAACTCCCCTACTAATACCTTCTTCATGTAACGCAACAGACAATAAAGATACCACTCCAAAAATAACTAAAAAAGTAGAAGTAAATACGACAAAGGTTGCTACTTCCAATACGACAAAAAAACATACTGTAAAACCCACAACCCCCGTAACTAATATAACAACCTCTGACTCAGCGCGCCCAGTATTAGTAACCCCTATTAAAAAAGAATTAATTGAAGCACAAGTTATTGAATGAGGGTGAAATAAGTTGGAGTCAGTGACTAAAGAAATGTTCCAGAAAAAAATTCCTGGCATTACTCATATAGGGGCAGGGGCTTTTTATAATAATTCATCCTTAACTTTGATAGATATTCCTGATTCAGTTATATCTATAGGCGAAGGGGCTTTTTTCAAAGCTTCCTTAACATCTATAAAGATTCCTAGCAACGTTGTTTCTATACGACAAAGTGCTTTTGCTTCTAATCCATTAACTTCTCTAGAAATTCCTAATTCTGTAGTCTCTATAGGCGAAAGTGCTTTTGATGGTTGTCCCATTACCACTTTATCTTTAGGAAGTTCATTAACAACCATTGGTCTTCAAGCCTTTGATGGTAACCAAATTCTTGACAACACTCTTATAATTCCTGATTCGGTTACTTCAATAGACGACTATGCTTTTTTATCTGATTCAGGATATCTTAAAGTTGCTAAATTACCTGATAAATTTAACACAGCAGAAGAAAGAGATCGCATTGGTGTTATGTTATAGAATATAAACAATCATAATATGCTGTAACAGATTGATGTAATCTAAAGCATGAACAAAGATAAATTCATGATCATATTTTATTGGAAAAAGTCATAATTTTTATTACAAGTATTAATACGTTTTTTAATGTGTGATAGCTAAATAATTTTGTAGTACTTAATCTTTTAAATTCAGTTTTTTTACTCATTTTTAATCAAAATTTAAAAACAGTTATAAAAAAAGTTATAATTAAAAGTGAATATTTTTTCCAATAAAAATATTTTCTAAAGATCAAATATATAAACAAATAAAAAAATAAAGGAACGAAAATGAAAAAAAGAATAAAACAAAGAACTCTTATTTTGGGGGGTTTATTTCTATTAACTCCACTACTAATAATTTCTTCATGCAATGCAACAGAAAAGAAAGAAATTGTTCCAAAAATAACTAAAAAAGTTGTTATTCCGAACATAACAAAAAAACCAGGCACAAAACCAAATCCCCCCGTACAAAATAAACCAGCCGCCCCTATAAAACCTAAAGCACCAATTATAGAAGTTGCACCAACTAAGCCAACCACAGAAGCAGATGCAATTCCTAAACCGAGTGAACCTATTCAAGTAACTGAATTGACAAAAAGTATGGCGGAAAAATTTGGTTGAAAGAATAAAGATACCATTACCAAAGAAATGTTTAAAGCAAAAATTCCCAACATTACTTCCATTGGAGACTCTGCTTTCAAAGATGGTTCATGAACTTCTATTGAGATTCCTGAGACTGTAACCACTATTGAAAATAAGGCTTTTTGAAACTGTGAATTAGAATCATTGATAATTCCAAAATATGTTACAAAAATTGGGGATAATGCTTTTTCTTACAATAATATAACTTCTTTAACAATTCCTAACTCTGTGCAATATATTGGACAATATGCTTTTCTTCAAAACGAAATAGCAACATTAACTTTTGGTAATTCTGTGGAATCAATTGATTATGGTGCTTTTTCAGACAATAAAATAAAAATTTTAAATTTACCCAATTCACTTACAGAAATTGCAAATAAAGCTTTTTCAAATAATGAATTGACTTCTTTAAATATTCCTAACTCAGTAGAAACAATAGGTTTGAATGCTTTTGAAAATGCTAACTTGTCCACAATAAGTCTGGTGATTCCTGAAAAATTTAATACATATTCAGAGAAAAAGAGGTTAGGATTTTTTAATGTCAAACAAGACAATCGCCCAGTTGTTCCTATTCCAGAAAATCCTGAACCCACTCCAGAAACTAATTCAAAAAATGAATTAACTCGTGCAAAAGTAAAAGAGTTTGATTGAAATACGAAAACTCAAATTACTAAAGAAATGTTTGATGACAAAATGCCTAACATTACTTCAATAGGAGAAGATGCTTTTAAAGGACAAAAATTAACTTCAATATATCTTCCAGATACCATTGTAAAAATTGGTGATTCTGCTTTTTATAATAATTCATTAGAATCAATAATTTTACCTAAAACCCTAATAAGCATTGGAAAAGAAGCTTTTATTTATAATTTTATTTTATCACTTGAAATTCCTGATAAAGTTGAAACTATTGGAGATTATGCTTTTGGAGCAAATAACACTGAATCATTGATCATTGGAAGTTCACTAACAACTATTAATAAAGCGGTTTTTTGAAATAATAGAATTAAAAACTTAATAATTCCTGATTCAATTAAAATAATTAAAGAAAGTGCTTTTGCCTACAATAATTTACGAATATTAACAATTCCTAATAGTGTTGAAACTATTGAGGATGGGGCATTTAATAGTGCAAAAATATCAAAAATGATAAATTTGGTAATTGCTGATAAATTTAATAACATTACTGAGAAATTAAGAATGGGATTTGATCAAAGACAAGCACCAACATTAGACCGCTCTGTTGAATTAACGCCAGAAAAAGTTGCTGAATTTGGTTGAAAGAACTTAAATGCCATAACACTAGGTATGTTTAAAGAAAAAATACCTAACATTACCTCAATAGGCAAGGATGCATTTAGGGGCGGGAATTTAACATTAGTTGAAATTCCTAAAACTGTAACATATATAGGAGCACAAGCATTTCGTGAAAATAAATTAATAGGTATTAGAATTCCTGATTCTGTTGTCACAATTGAACAGTTGGCTTTTTATAAAAATAGCATGACTGATATCAATTTAGCTGATTCAATTACAACAATCGGTGCATATGCATTTGCTGAAAATAAAATAGAAACAATTTCAATTCCTGATTCGATTAAAGAAATTAATTCTTCTGTTTTCAGAAATAACCCTATCGAGGATTTATACATACCAGATTCAGTGATATCAATTTCTCATGGTGCTTTTTTCGGCAACAAATTAACTTCATTAGTTATTCCTGATTCAGTCAAAACTATTCATCAACACGCATTTAAGGGTGCTAATATAACAAAAATGACTAAATTTATAATCCCTAGCCAGTTTAATAACAAAGCAGAGAAAACAAGAATAGGATTTATTGAACGTTCTTCTTAATCTTTATTTATATCATTAAAAAATTAACTAATATTTAAAACACAACAACACACTTTTGTTATGTTTTTTATTCAAAAATGCTGAAAGTTACTTCTTAATCTCG
>CAMRCV010000037.1 GCA_947041065.1 uncultured Mycoplasma sp. | reverse complement strand
ATGCCAAAAGCAAATATTGAAAAGGCTATCGAAAAAGGTTCAGGAACAGGTTCTGCAGGGGCAAACTTTAAAGAAATAATATATTCAGGAAATCTTAGACATGGAATAATTTTGTTGGTAATTTGTTTATCAGATAATTACAACCGTGTATCATCAGAAGTACAATTTTTATTTAAAAAAGCAAATGGTTCAATCGGTAAAGCAGGTTCTATTCCTTATAACTTTGAAAGAAACGGAATTTTAGAATTAGATCTTACAGATAAAGATGAAGATGATTTAACGATGTTAGCAATTGAAGCAGGGGCATCTGATGTGGAAACTGAAGACGGATATTTAACAATATATACACAACCCGCTAATTTAAATAATGTAAAAGAAACATTGGAAAAAAATGGAATTGAAAATTTTGAAACCGCTGAAGTGACATATATTTCTCATGAAAAAATAAAACTTTCAAAAGAAGACACAGAGCAATTTGTAGCAACACTTGAAAGATTTGAAGACAATGAAGATATTCAAGATGTCTTTCATAATGTCGATTTATCAATTTTAGAATAAACTTGCTTTGCTTATATATTTTTTTATGGTATATTTATTAATATGAATTATTTAGTTATAGTGGAGTCACCCAACAAAGAAAAGACAATAAAAAAATATCTTGGGGATGATTATGAAGTTTTAGCTTCTGTTGGTCACATTGTTAAAATGTCAACTTCAGGAGAAGGAAGATTAGGAATCGATTTTGAAAATTGAGAACCAAAATATTTAATTGAACCATCAAAAAAAGATGTTGTTGAAAGATTAAAAAAACATGCTAAAAAAGCAAAAATTGTTTATATAGCAACCGATTTAGATCGTGAAGGTGAAGCTATTGGAGATAACTTAGTTCAGTTTTTAGACATCAAAGATAAGTACAAAAGAATTAGATATAACGAGATTACTAAAGAAGCTGTTTTAAATGCGATTGCTAATCCAAGTGTTATTGATGAAGATTTAGTTAAAGCTCAAAAAGCAAGAAGAATGCTTGATCGAATTATTGGTTTCAAATTAACAAACTTAATTAAAACAAAACTATCTAACTATCCAATTTCACCAACTGCTGGTAGAGTGCAATCAATTGCATTAAAGTTAGTGGTTGATCGTGAAAATGAAATCAAAGTATTTGTTCCTTTTAAGTACCATTTAATTGACGCTGTTATTAACGAAGAAATTACTGCTTCATATTTTAATCCTGAAAACAAGGATATTGATAAGAAATGAATTATCCCTGAACAAATAGAAGAAATTTACAATTCATTAAAGGGTCCTTTAGAAGTTGTAGAAATTACCACAACAGTCAAAAATGATGCTAGTATAACACCTTTAAAGCAAGCTATTCTATATAGGAAAGCAGATATGTCATCTAAAGCCACTCAATCAGCCTTACAAAGGTTGTATGAAGGTTTTGGAGATGGTGGTCTTATTTCCTATCCACGTACTGATTCAACAAGATTATCACTTCCATTCTTAATAGGTGCTCAATCATATATCAAAAAAGTGTTTGGACCAGAGTATGTTTCTAAAACAATTAAAGGGATTGCGGGAGACCAAGATGCCCATGAGGCAATTAGACCAACTGATATTGGCTTAACTCCACAAAAAGCTAGCGCGAAGTATTCTTTATCATCTGCAGAAAATAAAATATATGCTTTAATTTACTACACAACAATGCAAGCAATCATGACTGTGCCTAAAAGAGAGATTTTAAGATACAACCTTCAGAACTCTGGACATTTCTTTAAATTATCATCTTCAAAAGTTATTTTTGATGGATATTTAAAACTTAAGGGTTATGAAAATTCAAAAGAATTACCGAAATATGAAAAGGGACAAATGATTGATGTTAAAGAATACATCAATATAGCAAACGAAACAAAACCACCAGCTAGATATAATGATGGATCACTTATTCAAAAGCTTGATGAAATAAAAGTTGGTAGACCTTCTACCTTTGCTGCAACAATTAGCAAAATAGTTGATCGTCAATTTGTAGAAAAAGAAGGAAAAGCACTTAAGGCTACCGAATTTGGAGAACAAGTTATTATCAAATTAATTGAAGGGTTTCCAAATGAAATTACTGAAGGTTATACAGCACGTGTTGAGGCAGACCTTGATTTAATAGCTGAAGGTGAGTTGGATTACAAATTTACTATGGAACAATTTTGAAATAGATTTAATGAATCTTATAAGAGTGCAGAGCTAACTTTAGAGAAAACTATCTTAATACCGAAGTTGGTTGGTGAAATTTGTCCTGAAGATAAAGGTCAATTAATTTTCAAAAATTCAAGAAAAGGCGAAGAATTTATTGGATGTAATAATTTTCCAGAATGTAAATTCACTAAAAATCCTAAAGCTAAAAAAAGATTTGCTTTCTTAAAAAAACTTAATTAATATTGTTTTTTTATATATTCCTTTGCTTTCATAAATGATTATCGTAATTGAAAGTATGAAATTATTGTCAAATTATCACAAAAAAAATCTCTAATTAAAAGAGATTTTTATTTTATAAAATTATTTTTGTTTAATTTTTTCTTGAGGATTTTCTAAAATTATTGTTCTAGTTGCTTCATCACGGAATAATTTTTTAGACTCTTGAACTTCTACTAAGATCTTTTTAATGTGAGCTTCGATTTCTTCAGATTCTTTAATCATTTTTGATTCATCTACATTTAAAGCTAAAATAGTAATTTGACTATATACATCAATATCAAATTCACCAATATATTTACAAATGATAAATTCTTTATCTTCACCAATAATTGATGTCAAGATATATTTAATTCTATCAATCATTTTTTTAGTTATATAAGGTGTTTTAATTGTTACTATAAAAGTTTTTGAAGCTTCGAATGAACCATGGAAAATTGGGTTTGATAAAGCTTGAACAATTGATAGATCTAATCAGTCAATTTTTGAGCTTGAAATTCCAATAGTTGGAATAATGTTGTTTGCAAAATTTTTCTTATCAGCATAAAACAGAGATTTAATCAATGAGAAATGGTTGGGGTTTAAATCTGGTTCTACAAATGGCACTACAAATGATTCAATTAAATCTAAAACAAATCTTGAAATAAAGTGTTTTCTATTAACTAAGTTGGCTTCTTCATAAGCTTCAATAATTGTTGATTCAGCAATTGGGATAAAAGGTTGTGAAAATTTCAAAGCCTCTTTTTTCAATCTATTGTAAATTTTATCTTCAGAATTACTAGTAATAAAGTTTTCAACTATACAGTGGAAAGAGAATACATCATAACTATTTAATATATAAGCTAATTCAATAACATATGAAAGCATAAATGCATCTTGTGATTTATACAAAATAACTGCTAAATCGGCATTTGCTAAAATACCTTTAATTTCTTCAATGTTATTTTGGAAAAATGTTGGGGCAGGCATAATTTTTTCATCTTCTTTTGGTGAAGCTCATGATAAGAAAGTTTCTTCAAATTTATTTTTAATACCTGATTTATCAACAAAATTTTTGTCCATTCCGATTTTAAAAAATTTTGTATTCGCTCTAATTGATTTATGAATAGATTCGAAATTACCTAATTCAGTATCCGAAAAATATATGATCACCGTATTTGCAACGTAATCTTTTTTGACATTTTTTACTTCTTTTTTGTTAAACATATCATCCATCCTTTTAATGATATCAAGATTATGCTTAATAGCAAAATGTTGATAAATATCTTCTAATTATAAATTAAAATTAGTTATTAGTATTAATTTTATTTAATTTTATTTCCTATTACTTTACCGGCTATTGCGCCATCTGATGCAGCAGTAATTATTTGTCTAATGTTTTTTTCTCTAATGTCACCAATGGCGTATATTCCTTTTTCTTGAGTTTCCATGTTTTCATCAGTTATTATAAAACCTTGAGAATTGAAAATATCAAGGTGAGAAGCAAAAGATGCTACTGGTAAAAATCCTATATATGGGAATAAAGCATTTATTTTAATTTCGCTTTCTTTGCCGTCTGTTTTAACTGTAATTTCTTCTAAATTTGGTGTTCCACTTAATTTGATAACGTTCGAGTTGTAATGAAATTTAATGTTTGGAATTCTATTAGCACTTTCTAAAATCACTTTTTCAGCAATAGACTTATCATCTTTTATAAAAATATTCACTTCGCTAGCTAATGATGATAAATAAATAGCCTCTTCAATAGCACTATTACCTCCACCGATAATTGCTGCAGGTTTTCCTTTATTAAAAGGACCATCACAAATAACACAATAAGAAACACCTTTGTTTTCGTACTCTCTAATGCCTTGTACATCTTCAGGAATTCTATTTATCATTCCAGTAGCAATAACGACTGCTTTGGACTTTAAAATGGTGTTATTGTCCAAAATAACTTCTTTATCAAAGTTTGATTTTGATTCTATTTTGATAACATTGCCATATTTGTGCTCTACACCGGCTTCTTTTGTATGTTTTAACATCCTCAAAGCGAGTTTTGCACCAACAATAGTTTCATCACCAATTCAATTGTCAACCTTAAATGTAGTCGTCATTTTACCGCCAGGAGCGCCTTTTTCAACGACTAAGACTTTCATATTTGCTCTTGCAGCATAAAGAGAACAATTTAGTCCACCTGGACCAGCACCAATAACAATTAAATCATAAACATTTGATTCATCATTATTCATTGATTCACTTCTTACCAACCGCAACTAATTGAGCCTTTTGTTGTGTTTTTAATATATATCTTCTTGTTTTTCCAATAATTTCAATATTGTATAATTTAAATGATTTTTTATAGAAATATAAAGTTAATAATAACCCTAAAATAATAGATAAAACAGAAAGAACTGTATAGTAAGCATAAGATTCTTCACGAAGAGGTTCCATTGATACTCTGGTAAGTCCATATCAAATTAAGTATAAAGCTCCTGGTGTTCCTGGTTTAGTTAAACCTAGATTTAAAATAACTCAAACTATTAAAACATAACCAATAAGCGATGCAATTGATTCATATAAAAATAATGGAGCTCTAAATTCAGGGGTTCCACCTGCTTCTCCTGCAATAAACATGTGTGAAGAAATAAACGGTCCTAATCAAGAAACTTCTCATTCTTGGACAATTTTTCCGTAAACTTCATGATTAGCAAAGTTTCCTCATCTACCAATTGCTTGACCAACAAGAACAGTTGGAAGGATAATTCCGAAAGTTTTTCTAATATCCAAAACATCTTTGTGTCTTCTTATAAATAAAAGGTTGAGTATTGTTGGTACTACTACCCCACCTTGGATAGATAAACCACCTTCTCAAACAGCATATCAAGCAGAACCTGGAAAAGGATCACTTGGATTATAAATTAATCTTTCAAATATATAAAATAATCTTGCACCAAAAATTGATGAAGGAATAGTGATGATGATGATTTTTAAAAGTAATTCTATTGGGTAATTTTCTTTTCTTCAAAAATAAGCAACTGTAATAATCGAAATCAAAATACCGATAATGATACAAAACGGGTATAAAGGAATAAGGCTGTTCATAGAAACACCTTGAACATAACCGACATCTGAAATTCTACTTAAGTTTCCCATCAGCCATACTCCTTTCCTCAATAAGTTTTAAAACATCAATTCCACTTTGCTTAGAAATTAACAAATTTGCTGCAGCAACAACTAATGAAGAAGCACTTCTACCAGCTTTAACTGGTATGCTCATTTTACTTATTTTACCACCTAAAATAGAA
>CAMRCV010000036.1 GCA_947041065.1 uncultured Mycoplasma sp. | reverse complement strand
CCATTTTTTAAGACTCTGTTTAAAAAATCTACCCCTCACATTCCTCCATTAAATTGAGTTATAATTGTATAATTTTTTTCTACCAATTCCTTTAACTTTAAAATTGTTTCTCCTATTGAATAAAACCAATTAACATTTTTAACATTATGTTTAAAATCAAATTTTTCTTGAATTAAGTTTCTTAAAATTTTTGAACCGTCATGATCATTACCTAATTTAGAAATTCTATAGTTTTTTCCATTTTTTAAGTCAATTATATTATTTTTTGTAGCAATATCAAAAAGTCACTCATGTTTTCTCAAATTTGAATGATTGCCTAATGAACCCAACTGATTAACATCTCCAGAAAATATAATTTGTGTTTTATTTTTTATATCTGAAAGAAAATCTCATTCTCCAATCAATGATATTTCATCAATTATTAATAAATCTACATGGTCAAAAAAAACATCTCCAGAGTTTAAATTCCTGCTCGAAACGGTAGCGAATGGAATTTTATCTCCATACAAACTTATTGCTTTTCATGTAGGGCAAATCAATTTAACTATTAATTTTTTTGATAAGTAAAGATCAATTATTTCATTCAAAAAGAAAGTTTTTCCATGTCCTGCAGGACCCAAAAGAATTAATGAACCTTTTGATTTAACGCCATTTATAATTTTTTTAGGAGTTTTGCTGCCTTCTTCATTTTTTCATTCTCAATCATTAATTTCTTCATCTGAAATAATCTTCAACGCCTTTCTCTCTTCATTGTTTTCTCAATTAATTTTAAAAAACTTTTCAAATACTTCATACTCTTTTTTTGATTTTTTATTGTATATTAAAAACTTTTCACCACTTTTTTCTTTAGTGAAATAAATTGATTTTCATGAAAAATTTTCATATGTAAATTCATCTACTTCTAAATAGTGTGAATTATTTTTTTTCATTTCATCTTCTCAATATTTTTCTATTTTTCAACGATCTTTATTTTTCTCCATTTCATTTTTTTCAAGAGCATTGTAAGAATTTATTATTTCTTGTATATAAGAAAATTTAAGAGATATTTGAGCTATGTACGGATTATTTAAAAATGGGAAAAAATAATCATTAGAAATTATTTTTATTGAAGTTATGTAAAAATAAATATCCTTTAATATTTTTCTATCATCTCTCAAAGAATAATCAAGTGGTCATTTTTTTGAATTCAAAAGTAAAAGTAACTGACTATAATTTGAAATTAAGTATTCTGAATGAATATTTTCTCTAACAATCAAAGAAAGATTTTCGCTTTTTGTTTCCATATAAATAATTGCGCCATAATTTATAGTTACATATTGGAAACTAAAATTGTAAGTGTCTCTTAGAGTAAATTTATTTTTAGAAATAAAGGTTATTTTTTTATCAACCTTTTTATCAACCATTTTTCCGGTATAGAAAAATAGTTTTTCGCTATATGAAAAATAACTAAAGTTAGTTATTTTTAACTTATATTTTCTATTAACAGATTTTCCTTCATTGAATATTTTAAAAAAATCATATTTTTCAGGAATGTTTTCTAAAATTTGTTTTTTGATAACTTCACAGTTATATTTTTCAGGAAGTTTTTCCAAAATATTTGCTATAGAAATTAAAAGAATAGCTTTATCAGATCCTATTGATTCTCAATGTAAAAACTTATGAATAATTGAGTAATGTAAAACTTCTATTTTGCTTTTCAACTTTTCTTTTTCAACTATAACTCTAACCAATGATGAAAGTGTAAAAAAATCAATTTCTTCATCAATTTTAAATATTTTTTCGAATTTATTTCAAATTTCTTCTAAGCTGCTATTTTTCATATTTTGTGCTTAAATATTACTATAAATGAAGTAAATTTAAACAATATTATAAGGTAGCAAATAAGTAACTACTGATTTCAAAATTTAAAATACATATCACTATAAAAAATTAATGTAAAATCTATACAACGATTTAAAAGAGAAATTATGACAACAAAAGAAGAAGAAAATATCCTTAAGTATTTTAAAGAACTGGCTTCATTTCAAGATGAACAATCTCTTAAAGAGTCTTTAATCAGTGAACAAAAGACAAAATCATGAATTAAAACGTATGACAAAGTAAAAATTAAATCTGATTGCGTACTCCGAAAGTATCTAAACCCAAACCTAAATATGGAAACATATGGCAATAATAGTAGTAAGATATTTCCCTTTGGTGCCAACACTTCTCAAATAACAGCTGTCACCAATGCTTTAGATAATCAAATAAGCATCATAGAAGGCCCTCCAGGGACTGGAAAGACGCAAACCATATTGAATATCATTGCTAACTTATTAATAAGGAATAAGAGCATCCTTATTATTTCCAACAATAATAAAGCTATCGAAAACATAAAAGATAAAATGGAAGAATATGGCTTAGATTTTCTAATAGCCTTTTTAGGAAACAAGCAAAACAAAGAAACCTTCTTGGAAACACAGATCAAAAAATACCCTGAAGATATTTTAAATTGAAACTTCAGGATGAAAAAACGAAACTATTTAAAAGACACTTTAGAAGAACTTAAAGAAATCTTTATTAAAAAAGAAATCCTTGCTAAAACAACTCATGAATTAAACGAATTAAAATTAGAGTTTTCATATTTTAATGATATTTATCACGACATAACAACCTTTGATCATAAATTTAAGAAATTATCTTCTAAAAAAATTATGTCTTTGATTAATGTTTATGAAGACATACTGCGAAAAAATAAAGGTAAAAGAATATCGCTATTAACTAAGATTAAAATCTATTGAAAATATCGATTAAAAATTTATAAATTTAAAGATCCGAGCGCTTTAAAGTTTCTCTTCTATCAAAAAAAGATAAAAGAATTGGCAGAAATAATAACAACTAATGAAGAATGATTGTTAATTCATGATGAAAAAACAATATCAGCGCAATTTTATGCTGATTCTTTAAAGGTTTTAAAAAAGAACATTTTCTTAAAATATAATACAAACGAAGAAAGAAAACAAATTGATGAAGAAGATTTATGAATGAGAGATCGTTCTGAAGACTTTGTTAAAGAATATCCAATAGTTCTTAGTACTACTCATTCAGCATTTGATACATTAAGTACTGAATTTAAATTTGATTATGTAATTATGGATGAAGCTTCTCAAGTTAGGTCATTTAATACAATACCAATCCTTTCAAGAACTAAAAACTTAGTAGTTGTTGGTGATACCAAACAACTACAAGATATTAATGAACACAAAGAAGAAGGTAATAAAATATTTCAAAAGCATCAAGCAAATGTTGATGATTTTTATAATGATTCTGCTCATAACTTCTTGTCTTCAATTTCCAAAAGTAATCCAAAGATTAAAAGGGTTGTTTTAAAAGAACATTATCGTTGTCATCCACACATAATTAATTTTTGTAATAAAAAATTCTACAATAACGAACTAATCATCATGACCAAAGATAATGGAGAGAAAAATGTTCTTGAACTCCAAGAAACAACCAAAGGAAATCATGCTGATTGATCTAAGGCATTAGGAACTGTTAACCACAGAGAAATTGATACCATAAAGTTAATTTTAAATGATTCCTATTTTCAAGCTTTAGCAAAAGATAAAATAGGAATCATTTCTCCTTACCGAAGACAATGTAATGAAATAACTAAAGATTTAAATGGTGAGATTGAAGCTGTTTCAACAGTCCATAAAATGCAAGGAAATGAAAAGGATGCAATTATCTTTTCGACTACAGCAAACTATATCAATAACTTTGTGAATAATCCTGAATTAATCAATGTGGCAATTTCACGTGCTAAAGATAAGTTTGTTTTAGTAACTAATGGTAATAAGAAACAATCAAAAACAGGTGAAAACAAGAAATCCAATAATATTGAAGACCTTATTGAATATATTAGATATATCAATAAGGATAATATGAACAAAGAAATAAGGGTAGAATCAATATTTGACTTATTGTATTCTCAATATAAAAAAGAACGCCAGAAGTTCCTTAAAAACAAAACTAAGATTTCTCAATATGATTCGGAAAATATCTTCTACTTACTTCTTAGTGAAGTGATCAAAGATTATCCGTTCTTAGAGATTGCTTTTCAATATCCTTTAAATTTATTAATCAAAAACAAAAAGCTTTTAGAAGAATTTCCTGACCTTATGAAATTTGCTTCTAATAATTGAAGTCATCTTGATTTTATTGTTTATAACAAAATAACCAAAAGACCTATTTTAGCAATAGAAGTTGATGGATATTCAACTCATGATAAGGACTCAAAACAAATAGCTAGAGACCTTAAGAAGAATAAGATATTAGAGTTGTATGATTTTCCTTTATTAAGATTGAGTACCAAGGGATCTCGAGAAGATATTAAACTAAGAGGAATGCTTGATAAAATTTTGTTTTAAACAATTAAAGGAAATATATTTATATCTCAAAATGCTTAATTTTATTCAACTGTAAAATTAATTTAAAACAACAAGAATAATAATGTTGTTGTTATAAAATTTTAAACATATTATCAATTATTTTCAACTCTGAATCTTCTTTTAATTCCTTCCCTTTATCTTCTTCGTTTATATAGAAATTATTTTCCGATTCATAATAATTGCAATCAGCAGAATGATTATATTTAAAATCTTTATAGTTAAATATTTTGCTTTCTTTTAAAATATCAGTAATTTCTTCATAAAAATCATGATAATCAAAACACTCAAATTCACAATCAAAATCAAAACTATTAACAAAATAAAACATAGTATCATCTTCTATTATATTAATCATTTTAATTTTAAGTTCTTCCGAAAAAGGTCTATTCGTGAATAAGTAATTAGTTATTTCAATTAATTCCTCTAATTCAAGAAAAGAAAGAAATTTCAATAATATAATTTCTTTTTCAATAATTAATTCAATAATAAAATTATAATCTAAATTCTTTAATAAATCCATGATTATTTGTGCATCAACATCTTTCATTTCATTAATATTATTTTCAAAATAAATGAAAAATTCATTTAAAATTTTTATATAAAAATCAAAATTATCATTAACTTTATATGATTTTGAAATATAACAAGATAAATATCTTATTTTAGAAATTTCGTTTTCGAAATTTAAATTATTAATCATTTTGTTATTAAATAATTTATTTATTTTAATTTTAAATTCTTCAGGATTAAGCAATTTTTCATATTGTTCAACTGATGATGAATTTTTAATTAAATATTTTTTAAGATTTTCATTTTTATTTAAATAATTACTTAAAAAATCATTTACAGATGGATCAAAAACAGAGAGGAAATATTCGTCTTTAGAATTATCAAAATATTTTTTTATAAATGAATTTGAAAATCTTTCAATAGCTTGTTCAAATTCATTATTTGCTTTATTGGAATTTGGGTTATCTTCAATCATTTTATTAAAAGATTTTTTGACAAATTTATAGCTAATCTTTCCTTCACTAAGAGTGTAGATGGTTCAAAGAAGATATATGTGAATTTTATCTTTATTATTTTCATATTCATCTTTTCAGACATCTTCAGGATTATTTAAATTTTTTATTATAAATTCTAGATAATTTTGTTTGTTAATTTTGTTTTTTCTAGTAATATTCTTAATAATTCTGGGATTAAAACTCTGATGATTAATTATTTTTAAGTAATTTTTATCTTTTTTTATTTCTTCAATTGAGTGTAAATATTCTTCATTTTCTTTATCTGAATAAAAATATAAATGATTATAAAGTATTTTTGCCTTTTCCAATTT